>JAHDDJ010000007.1 GCA_020629385.1 Erythrobacter sp. | reverse complement strand
CACGTCATTCGTAATGATGGGGTCGGGGGTTCGAGTCCCTTCAGCGGCACCACTTGAAAGACGAATTTATTATGAAATCAAGGCATTACCTGCAGTCGTCTTGCACCAGCCCCATCACTAGCCCCATTGTGAGGTGTTGGTCGAACCTCAGGGTAGCCTAAGGGAGAACGGGGGGTAACCGCTGGGTTCTCGACTACGATTTTTTGGTTCCCGGTTGGTGGTATTTCAAGCGTTGGCTTTTTCTTCACACGGCCTGCGGAAGTGCATTCCTCTTTGGAACATTCCGTGGATATCGAAACGACGGCATCCTACCGAAGCGCCAATCGCTTGCTCGAAAGTTAGGGACCATGGCTTGTTTTGGCAGCAATGTTTCGCTTTATCACTTTAGTTGTCGGCAAGTAGAGGGACCGTTCTGTTGGAATAAAAACCTTTGGGTTATCTTTGGGTTCTGAACACCTTCGAAAGTTCGTCTGTGACGTCCTGTCTTACGCTATCAGCGCCGTGGCAGAGTTGCGGAATTGGAAACAAGAGCCCATTTCGAGCGACAGCTCGGCGCGGTTGTCAGGTTGACGAACGTTTCCTAGGCGACACCTGAATGAAGCGTAGCATCAGGTAGAATGTGCTTGCCGCAGACTTCTTCCGCTGTTCGATGGAGCTTGAAGATCTATGGTTCTGCTTGGTGAACAAACTCAACCTTGGAGCTTATTTTATCGAATACCGCTTTTGTGCGGGCAGCGTTCTGCTTATCTGACACCAGGGGCGGGAAGCGGCCATTCGCTGCGGTCGCGGGACAGAGTTTCTAAATTGATGGCCTACATCCAGGGGAGAGAAAACAATGAACAAACCGAACCACTTCAAGAACCAGCGAGGGGCTATTCGCTCATTTGAATTCTTGGTCTGTCTTTAGAAATCTCTTATGTTCCTTATCCAGTCGGTCCAGTTCAATTAAACCGGTACTGCGGCGAGCTTCCATAGCTGTCCGAAAGTCTGTCCCAATATGCTCATAGACCATTCTTGTAGCACGCGCTCGAACGACATTTTCCCTCGCTTGGGTAGCCGCATAGCCTATCCAGAATTTGCCGTTGCGCGAGTGCTCGAACGTGAGATAATTCATAGATGTCGCAAACGTCGGTGATGCGCCTATAAAGATCAGTCCAAATTCGGTTTTCTGGACCAAGGCTAACCACTCTCTAACTTCAGCATCTGTTCGATGTCCCATAGCATTCATGAATACATTCGGTTCATAACCTCGGACATATGTCAGACCTTGAACACGCTTTACAAATGTCAGACCGGTTAGGAATTTTGTCGCGTCAACGAAACTCCTTCGTGAAAATTTGTAAAATCCACTCGGAAAGTCCTCTTCATGGACTAGGTTGGGGTTCACAGACAAAAAATTCTGGAGCAGCCGCGGGCAGGCCGCCATTTTTGCATTTCGAAGCTCCGCAAGTGGTTCCACGTATATTCGGGCATCCACATCGAAATGCTTGCAAATGTTGTCGAGAACGTCCGGTCTCGGGAAGCTCTCTGAGTTCATATACCGGTTGAGTTGGGTTCGATGAATACCGAGCTGAGCTGCCACTGCACTGATGGAGCCTCGTTCCTCCAGTAGTAGACGCAAGTTATGTCCAAAGACAGATCTAACTGCTTGGGGGACTACTTCACTCATGACAACGTATAACTCTCTCAAGAAAGATTGATGTGAGCTTCAAAAATAAAACGAAAACAAAGAACGAGCCGAGAATTTCTTGCTCTGCTTCCAGAATACAAGAATGTTTGTCGTATTTTCGTCACGTCACATGGTGCCCGCGAAAGTTGACTTTTGGGTGGTTAGCTGAACTGAAGCTTTCAGGTGGAGCGGAAGTATTGGCGGCTCTACCTGAGATCCGAATCGATTTTGCGATTATCGCTTAAGGCTAGGGCACGTTCGTTAGCCGGAACGGCGTGCCAATGTTGCCTAACACAAATCCGTGCCGGTTCCGAAAAGTTTGACACAAATTGTGTCGAGCCTGATCTTAGTCAGACTCATTCGGCACTATTAATCATCTTCTTTACGTCTTTTGCGTGTGCAAGAATTTCGATGAGACATTAGCAAGGCTCACTCTTATGCAATACAACATGAAGCAATTTGACGCCAATCACGCTTTCCCGATCCCCAAACGAAGTCGCTGTTCAGACTTATTTCAAAGTTTCGGCATCTGCGGAACCAGCGAACTTATTGGTATGCGTAGCCCTGTAGCCGTTTCTAATTTTCGGCTAGACGACAAAGTCGTGACGCGAAAAGGGCTTGTCAGGCCGCTGGCTATCGCACGACGACCAAAGACTAAGATGTCGTTTTCCGCGCAAACGATTGTTTCCTTGCAGGAAGGATGTTTTGGGGAAAAAATTCCGCAACGAAGAACGGTTCTAAGTAGTGGTGCGACGGCGCGGTGGTATCCGTTTTCCATCCCCCAAACCGTGGGTGATATTGTAAATGTTCAGGACGGATCATCCGATTTTGGCAAACATCCACAAGACTGCGAAGATAAAGACCTTTACATGGTCATATTCCCAGAACGGACCGAGGTACAAGTTCACGGCATTTACGTTACCTGCCCTGGCGTTTCTGATGTAAAGGAATGGCTCCAGGATCGTGCTAGTAAGATACGCGTGCGTGCGTAGATGTCGACCTTTGCAAACTCTGTCATTGAAGTATCAAGCACTTCTTCGGATCCTCTCACCTTAGATCGAGAGGAAGGGACAAAAGTCGACAGCTATAAGGAAACGCTCGGTTTTGGTTATTGCCCGCAATCACAGCTGTGCCGCACCTTCGAAATCGCGGATGGCCATTGCTGCATGATCAACTTCACAACACACCAACCAGCCGCTCTGGAGACCCCTATGATTTCCGCGTTTGAAACTTTTGACACCCCCAGCACCCTGATCGGAAGAGTCCAATGGTACAACCTATCGAAGGGATACGGATTCTTGGCATCGCCCGATGTGGATGGCGATATCCTAATTCATCAAAGCACCCTTCAGAGCTTTGGCAGCGTGATTTTGTCAGAAGGGATGAAAGTCGAGTTTGAATTGACTTTCTCCGACAAGGGCCCCCGCGCATCTAAGGTTTTTTCTGTTGAGATGGTGGCAAGCAAACTTAAGCGCGCCGAAGCAGCAACGCCTGAGCAAACTCACCCTGCGCGCATCAAATGGTTCGACGAAGATCGCGGCTATGGCTTTGCGAACGTGTTTGGACTGGCGGAAGATGTCTACGTCAGTGCAGATGTTTTCAATGACTCCGGCATTGCTCCGTTAGAGGGCGGCCAGGCTGTGAGCCTCGTGCTCGAAGCACGCGGGGGCAAGCTCAGAGCATCGTCCCTGCACTCTTGGTAACCAAAAAATAACAGAACGCATGTCCTTAGTGCGTATTCCTGAGAAGGCCGTCCCTCGGCGGCCTTCTTTGTATCGCATGTACAAAGATGTGCTAGCGTTCACGCCACCATACTGTCGGTTGTGACCTGCTCCCCTGAAAAGTCCGGTGTTTTGAGTTAGCCTGTTCTCCAACGAGGAGACAAACGATGAAGAGAAGCCGTTTCAGCGAAGAGCAGATAATCGGGATATTGAAGGAGCATCAGGCTGGGCTTGGGGCTTAGGAACTGTGCCGCAAGCACGGTGTCAGCGATGCCACGTTTTACAAATGGCGATCCAAGGGCGGCATGGAAGTGTCTGACGCCAAGAAGCTGAAGGCGCTTGAGGCCGAGAATGCCAAACTCATGAAGCTGTTGACTGAGCAGATGATGGATGTCTCGACCCTCAAGGAAATGCTGGGAAAAAACTTCTGAGGCCTGTATCGCGACGCAACGCTGCGGCCTGGGCGATGAAGGAGAAACGGTACAATCAGAAGCGGGCCTGTGCTTTGGCCGGGATTGATCCACGCGTTTATAGGCGTGTGTCGCAGCGGCCGGTGGATACAGAGCTGCGTGATCGATTGAAAGAGCTGTTGTCTGTACGGCGACGCTTTGGCTATCGTCGGTTGCACATTCTGCTGAAGCGCGAAGGCTGGCATGTGAACTGGAAGAAGCTCTACCGCATCTACCGCGCAAAAGGATTAACAGTCCGTAAACGTGGCGGTCGCAAGCGCGCAGTGGGCACCAGAGCTCCAATGGCGATCCCGCAGGGGCCAAACCAGCGTTGGTCGCTGGACTTCGTGTCAGACAGCTTGTCGTGTGGCTGTAGGTTCCGCATCCTGAACGTGATTGATGACTTCAGCCGCGAATGTCTCGCTGCTGTTGTTGACACGTCCCTGTCAGGCGACCGTGTCGCGCGGGAGCTGGACCAGATTGCTGAGATGCGGGGCTACCCCTGTATGGTGGTGAGCGATAACGGCACCGAACTGACATCAAATGCCATCCTGAAATGGCAGGAGGACCGCAAAGTTGACTGGCACTACATTGCCCCCGGCAAGCCGATGCAGAATGGCTTTGTCGAAAGCTTCAACGGCAGGATGCGGGATGAATGCCTCAATGAGCACCTGTTCGACAACCTGCGCCATGCACGCCAGTTAATCGCCGCATGGCGTACCGACTTCAACCACCACCGCCCACACACAAGCCTCGCTGGCCTGACGCCAGCGGAATATGCTAACCGGTCAAAAGAAGACTAAAACCTGAACAGAACTAACCTAAATTAGCGGACTCAATGGGGAGCAGGTCAGGTTCTGAACACCTTCGAAAGATGGTCTGTGACACCTTGGCTTGCGCTATCGGCGTCGTGGCAGAGTTTCGGAACTGGAAAAAAGAGCCCATTTCGTGCGACAGCTCGGCTCGGTTCTCAGGTTGACGAACGTTTCCTAGGCGACACCTGAATAAAGCGCAGCATAATGTCGAATGTGCTCGCTGCAGACTTTTCCGCTGTTCGATAGAGTTTGAAGAGCTATCGTTCTACTTGGTGAACAAACTCAGCCTTGGAGCTTACTTCATCAAATACCGCTTTTGTGCAGGCAGCGTTCTGCTTATCTTGCACCAAGGACGGAAAGCGGTCGTTCGCTGCAGGTACGCGGCCTCTAGGTCAACCAATCAAAAGCTGCCATTGCGCAGGACGTGCCTTTCCACAGAAATAGGCGTTGCCATAACCCTATTTCGCAAAGGGCTTGGCCTCGCGAATGGTGCCCGTACAGGCCCCGAACCCAATTTGATAGCCGTCCCCTTTGGCGGCCCCCGTCAGGGTCAAGGTGTCGTCGTCTTCGATAAATGTGCGGGTGTCGCCGGTGTCCAAGGTCAATGGCTCTTTGCCGCCCCATGTGAGTTCGAGCAACGATCCTCGTTCGGACTTTTCAGGGCCGGAAATCGTGCCAGAGCCGATCAGATCGCCAACATTCATCGCGCAGCCCGATGTTGCGTGGTGCGCCAATTGCTGGGCGGCGGAATAATACATCTGGTTGTAATTTGTGCGCGCAATCGTTGTGGCCGTCTTGCCCTTCGGCGCCAAGGTCACGGCCAGGTCAATGTCATAGAGCATCGGGCCGGGTTCAACCAAATGAGGCAACAGCTCTTTCTCGCGCGCGGGTGTGCTGGTGCGGAAGGGTTCGAGCGCCGCCTTGGTCACGATCCAAGGGCTGATGGTGGTCGCGAAGGCCTTGGCTTGGAAAGGACCAAGCGGTTGATATTCCCAGGCTTGAATATCGCGCGCAGACCAGTCGTTCAGCAACACATACCCAAAGATCATATCGTCGGCCTGTTGCACCGTGACCGTATCACCTATCGCATTGGATCCACCGATGATCGCGCCCATCTCAAGTTCGATGTCCAGCCACTTGCAGGGGCCGAAGGTTGGCATTTCGGCGTCAGCGGCCTTGGTTTGGCCTTTGGGGCGGACGATATCGGTGCCGGACACCACGACCGTTGACGCGCGGCCATTGTATCCAATGGGGATGTGCAGCCAGTTCGGGGGTAATGCATTTTCCGGGCCGCGAAACATCGTGCCTACGTTCATGGCGTGGTGTTTTCCAGCGTAGAAGTCGGTAAATTCGGCCACCTTGAAGGGCATCAGCATTGTGACGTTAGCCTGCGCGAGGAGGTAGCCGGGCAAAGCCTCTGCATCTTCGGCGAACAGCTCAGTCAACCGGGCACGCAACGCCGCCCAAGCCTCAGGCCCGAGGTCCATCACCCCGTTCCAGTAAGGCACGTCAAAGACCGGTGTGCCCAGGTCGATCAATCCGTCGCCTTCCGCTTTATGCAGATCAAAGATCATGCCGCCAATGGCCACACCGCAGCGCGGCATGGTTTCGGGGTCGGTGGAAAACACCCCATACGGCAAGTTGTTGAGTGGAAACGTAGTGTCGGCGCTGTTTGCGCTTTCGACCCATGAACGGCGCAGTGTCATTTGATTTCTTTCGCGTCAGGTTGATTGTCTGGGTGGGCCGCCATGATGGCAGGAACGGCCATACAGTTGGCGGCAATGCGGGCTAGGTTGGGGAAGGCGTCGAGCGGTACCTTCCACCGATCGGCGTTGTACATCTGCGAGACGATGCACAGGTCGGCAATATTGGGCGCATCGCCGGATACAAAGGGCGTGTTGGGGGCCAAGTGCGCCTCAATCGCAGTGAATCCTTTAGCCATCCAACCTTGCATCCATGCCGACTTCTGCGCGGACGTGGCTCCAAATTTCGCATCCAGTGCCAGGACAACGCGCAGGTTGTTGAGCGGGTGAACGTCAAGCGCGACGCTATGGGCGACGGCCAGAACACGGGCGCGATCCAAGGGGTCCGTCGGGATCAGGCGTGGTTCGGGCCATGTCGCGTCAATGTAGTCCAGAATTGCCATGGATTGCGTCAGCACTGCACCGCCGTCGAGCACCAGCGTCGGCACAGCCGCAGCGGGGTTCAGCGTTATATAGGCCGGGTCTTTTTGTGCCCCTGCAACCAGATCCACCAAGACCGTCTCATAAGACAGCCCCTTGAGGTTCAGCGCGGCGCGGACGCGGTAGGATGTTGTGGATCGCCAATAGCTGTAGAGCTTCATTTCGGCCCCGGAGTGCCGTCAAATTTCTTTTCAAGGCTGTCCCAGCAGTCGATGTAGTCGCCCTGCAGCGGTGCCTCTTTGCCCGCGAAATGCGTCAGATGTTGTGGGAAGCGGGTTTCGAACATGAAGGACATGGTATTGTCCAGTTTTTCCGCCCGAAGGTCCGCATTGGACGCCCCCTCAAAGGCGGTTTTGTCAGGCCCGTGGGGCAGCATCATGTTGTGCAAGCTGATGCCGCCCGGCACAAAACCTTTGGGCTTGGCGTCGTATTGGCCATAAATATTGCCCATCAACTCGGACATGATGTTCTTGTGGTACCACGGCGGGCGGAACGTATCCTCGGCGACCATCCATCGTTCGCGGAACAGAACAAAGTCGATGTTTGCGGTGCCGTCTTGGCCTGACGGAGCTGTCAGTACGGTAAAGATGGATGGGTCAGGATGGTCGAACAAGACCGCGCCGACAGGGCAGTAGGTTTTCAGATCGTATTTGCAGGGCGCGTAGTTACCGTGCCATGCGACCACGTCCAAAGGTGAATGGCCGATCTTGGTTTCATGAAACTGCCCGCACCACTTGATAGTCACCGTGGAGGGGGTTTCGCGATCTTCGAACGCCGCTACCGGCGTCTTGAAATCGCGTGGGTTGGCCATGCAATTGGCCCCGATCGGCCCGCGACCGGGAAGTTCAAACTTCTGGCCATAGTTTTCACAGACAAATCCGCGACAAGGGCCTTCAAGCATCTCAACCCGAAACAGCAATCCACGTGGAAGGATCGCAATTTCCTGCGGTGCGAGGTCGATGACCCCCAACTCTGTGCAGAACCGCAGATGCCCGTCTTGCGGAATGACCAACAGTTCCGAGTCTGCTGAATAGAAGTAGGAATCTTCCATACTTTCGGTCACAAGATAAACATGAGACGCCATCCCCACCTGGATATTAACGTCACCCGCTGTGGTCATGGTGCGCATGCCGGTGAGCCATGTGAGAGGTTGATCGGAATGGGGCACAGGATCCCAACGATATTGGCCGAGCGACGTCACATCCTCGACCACATTGGGAGCCGATTTCCAATAGGGTAGCTTGATCCGTTCATAGCGGTGGGAATGTTTGACCGAAGGCCTGATCCGATAACACCATGTGCGTTCGTTCTGATGGATGGGCGCGGTGAAGGCTGAACCAGACAGTTGTTCTCCATAAAGACCGTAGTTGCATTTCTGAGGCGAATTCTTGCCTTGCGGCAAAGCACCTGGAAGAGCCTCGGTCTCAAAATCATTACCGAAACCGGGCATGTAGCCGGCATGGGGGCCAGCCATTGGGGGTGCCATTTGCAGCGTCGACGGGGGCGTATTGATCATATCAACCTCATGCAGATTGGCGAAATCTCGTTGAAGGTAGCGGTAGAGTGTGGATCAAACATCACTCAACACGCCGCGCTCAATCTGGTCCGCCTCAATGCTTTCGAACAGCGCTTTGAAATTGCCCTCTCCAAAGCCGTCGTCGCCTTTGCGCTGAATGAACTCAAAGAAAATCGGCCCAATCACGGTTCTTGAGAATATCTGAAGTAGAATACGGGTTTCCCCGCCGCCAACGACGCCTTCGCCGTCAATCATGATGCCGTGCTTCTTCATCCGGTCAATCGGTTCATCGTGGCCGACTACGCGCGTTCTGCTTAGGTCATAATAGGCGTCCGGTGGCCCTTTCATGAACTTGATACCCCGTGCTGCGATAGCATCCGTAGCGTCATAGATGTTTCGAGCCCCTACGGCGATGTGCTGAATACCCTCGCCATTGTAGCGCTTCAGGTACTCCACGATCTGCCCCGTTTCTCCACGGTCTTCGTTTATTGGAATGCGAATGCGGCCGCAGGGTGACGTCAACGCGCGGCTGAGCAGACCTGTGAACTTTCCTTCAATGTCGAAGAAGCGGATTTCCTTGAAACCAAACAGATCACCATAAAATTTGAACCAGAAGTCCATGTTTCCTTTGTGCACGTTGTGCGTCAGGTGATCGAGGTAGTGGAACCCAACGCCGTCGGGATGGGTCTTGCGCACCCAGTCAAATTCTTCGTTATAGGGATTCTGTTCGTAATACTTGTCAATGAAATAGATCAGGGACCCACCGATGCCCTCAATCGCAGGGACATCCATGGTTTTGTCGTCGCCCAAGTAAGGCGTGGCCCCTTTTGCGACCGCATGGTCAAAGGCGTGCTGCGCATCAACGACGCGCCATCCCATTGAAGGCGCACAAGGGCCGTGAACGTCAACGAAGCGGCGCGCGTGGCTACCCGGTTCGTTGTTAACCACATAGGTGATGTCGCCTTGCTGCCAGAGTTCAATGGCCTTTGATTTATGGATCGCGGTATGCAGGTAACCCATCTTGGCAAAAAGCTCTCGCAGCTCTGCCGGGTCTTCATGAGCAAATTCAACAAACTCAAACCCGTCGGTCCCTGCCGGGTTCTCCGGGCTGATTATCGATTTCGGCGCGTCGTGCGGGAACGGTCCCATGCGTTATCTCCTTGCATTTTTTGCAAAGATACATTCGACCCGATGCAATGGGTGCGCAAAGTAGGCAGTATCTAGCTGAAAACTTGCGCGTGAATTGCATCTAGAATTAGAAAATTGGATTTTTCCCGCATGATACTCCTTGATTCTATGGATATTAAGCTTCTCGCAGCACTGCAAAACGCGGGCCAGTCGTCGGCTGCGGATCTATCAGCCCAACTGGGGCTGTCCCCGTCACAAATCGGACGACGCCGGCAACGGCTTGAGCAGGACGGCTATGTTGACCGGCTTGTGTTCCGGTTGAACCCCAAGATGCTAGGCCTTGATGTGCAGGCGTTCATCCAAATTCAAACGGATGCGCAGACGGGGGCGGCGCACCAGTCGATCTTGGCACTTGTGAAAAGCCGCCCGGAAATCGTTGCGGCTTGGACGCTGACCGGTGAAGCGGACTATATTTTTCGCGTCTTTTGCCCCAGCCTTCCTGACCTGAACGATTTGATCCAGAACACGCTGTTGGCCCACGCCTCAATAGGGCGGGTTCAGAGCCAGATCGTCATGGGTGAGCTGCTGGACGATACAGCTCTTCCACTCGGCCATTTGACCTAAAGTCAGACGTCAATCGGCAACGCGCCCGAGACTTTTGTTTGTCGTAAGATGAAGGTGGTCGTCGTTGTGCGTACCACCCCAAGACGAAGAATTTTATGCATGATGAACTGCTCAAGCGCTTCAGGGTCTGGCGCGGCAACCTTAAGCATAAAGTCGAAATCCCCGGTGATTGAGGCGCATTCCAGCACCTGCTCCTCACGTTCGATAAAGGTTTGGAATGCCTCAATCGACGGCTCACTGTGGTTAATGAGAGAGACCTGGACATGGGCAAAGGCATTCAGGCCCAGCTTTTTGCGATCCAATATGGCGGCGTATCGCAGGATGTATCCATCGTCTTCGAGCCGCTTGACGCGGCGCCAACAGGGCGACGGCGACAGCCCAACCGCATCCGACAATTCCTGCGTACTGGCGCGTCCGTTACGTTGAAGTGCCTTCAGGATCAGCTTCTCAAAAGTGTCGAGCAAATTTTGCCTCATTTAGGGAAAATGCTGAGAATTTATGTCCATTGATAGATCTAAGCAGGGGTTTGAGGCAAGATTCTACACAAGAATAGACGCAAACTGTTCTTCAAGAGAGGGATAGAGACATGCCAAAGGATACGAAATACGTCGCCAAGCAACCGGACGAAAACGGCTGGATTCATTATTCTGACGCGGAGAATGAGGTGTGGCGCGATCTGGTTGCGCAACAACAGCCGAGTGTCGAAAGGCTCGCCGCGCGTCCGTTCCTTGATGGGCAGAAAAAACTCAACCTTCCGACCGATCGCGTCCCCCAATGCGTGGAGGTGTCCAAGATTTTAATGGACTTCACCGGATGGCGGGTTGAACCGGTGCCTGCGCTGATCGGGTTCTCTCAGTTCTTCGGGATGCTAGCGGATGCCACATTCCCGGCGGCGTCGTTTATTCGGGACCGCGAAAGTTTCGGCTACATCGAAGAGCCCGATGTTTTCCATGAAATCTATGGGCATACTCCTTTGTTAACGGACCCTCGGTTCGCCAAGTTTTCGCAAGCCATTGGTAAAACTGGCACTCAATGTGACAAGTCAGAATATTCATGGCTGATCCGCCTGTATTGGTTCACGGTTGAGTTTGGCTTGATCCGTGAGGGCAATGGGATCAAAGCATTGGGGTCCGGGTTGGCGTCCTCACCGGGGGAGTTGGATCATTCCGTCAATCAACCATCAGTGGAGCGCAAACCCTTCGATGTCGTCGATATTCTGCGCACGCCCTACCGCATAGACATCAACCAGCCGATCTACTTTGTCCTTGATGATGTCGATCAGCTTCTTGCGGTGGCTGAACATGATTTGATCGCCGACATCCAAGTCGCCAAGTCGCTAGGACTGTATGCGCCCACGTACCCTTCCAAAGAAAAGACGGGCTGAAACCATGACTGAGTTATCGTCCAAGACCTGCGCCGCCTGTGAAGGGTGGGCGCCCCCGATGACCAACGATCAGATCGCGCAAATGAAGTCCCAGCTTGATCCGAGTTGGGAAATTGACGCCGATGGGAAATCGCTTGGGCGCAAGTTCACGTTTAAGGGGTTTGCGAAAGCCGTCTACATGGCCAATCTTGTTGCATTTTTGAGCGATAAAGAAGGGCATCACGCCGATGTGGCATTTGGGTGGGGCTACTGTCTGGTCACGTTCACGTCTCATGAACTGGGGCGGTTGTCTGAAAATGATTTCATCTGCGCCGCAAAGGTGGATGCGGCAGCCGCTTAATGTTTGCTTTCATTTTCAGTCCACTTCTGCATAGGCGCTTTGAATGCAGAAACGAATTTCCGCATTGGAGTGGATGCGCTGGAGCGACGTTGGCGTCTCGCGAACGGCAGGAATGGGCCGTGAGTGGCCGCCAATGCCGAACCTAATAGCACGAATGCTGCAAACGATCTAATGGCGGCTGTGAGCCCTCTATGACCTATGCTGCATCTTGTTCGAACGTCAGCGAGCTGCGGTTTACCCCTTCGTATCCCTCCATGAGTGCTTTGGTTGAAACCCCACCATCTTCTTGGCTTTCTTGTTCGAAAAGAAAGTCTCATAGGTGTCCATCTCGCTGCGCACTTCGACACCCTGATAGAACTGCTGGATAACTTGATCCGATGTGATGCCGACCGACGTATCGTCATTTGCGACGTTGAACACCTCGTAGCCCAAACTGTCTGTTTTTAAGCAGCAATCGACCATATGCCCCAGATCACGGGCATCGATATAAGCGAAAATATTACGGCGACGAAGGGCCGGATTGTCTACGAAGGCCGGGAACATTTCGGCATACTCGTGCGGTTAAATCACATTGTTGATCCGCAACCCATAGATGTCAGCACCTGTGCGCACCTGAAAGGACCGTGCCGTCACTTCATTGCAGACTTTCGACATCGCATAGCTGTCATGGGGGACGGTTGGGTGGGTTTCATCAATCGGAACGAAATCCGGTTTTAGGTCTCCGTCCGCAAAACAAATGGCATAGGTCGTCTCGGAACTTGCAAAGATCACCTTGGGTATTCCCAGCTTCGTTGCGGCCTCAATCACATTATAGGTGGTCAAAGTATTCTGGCGAAAACACTCGCCGTCGGTGCCGATCATGACGCGGGGGATGGCGGCGAAATGCACAACAGCATCATAGGTGGGGACCCCGGTGCCCGCGTCCAGTTCCCCGAATTCGACGAATTGGGACATGGCCCCGATGACTTGCCCAGCGTCGCAAAGGTCAATCAGCAATTCCGAACAGTCTAGATCCGAAGGCGTTTGATCGACATTCACAACATGATGGCCCTGATCCATTAGGTGCCGGATCGCCCATTTGCCTGCCTTGCCGCTGCCGCCTGTAAAGAGAACTCGCATGTTACCCTCCGATTTGAATTCGTAAGTGTCGTCGCAATTTGATCGTGATGTTTGCCATTTGGACGATGGACGTCGCACGTAAACCGGTTAATCAGACCGTTATACCAACGCTTCCCTGCATCATGAATTGCGCTCCGATGGGTCGTGTTGCAGCACCAATTGCACGGGCTTTGCCGCCTATGCTGCCGCTTTCGATACGGGGCTGGATCAGCCCACGGGTGTCTTGAGTCACGACGTATCGGCGGACACGGCTCACAAGGTCGTCACGAACGCTGGCAGGGAAGGCACCGTCAATCAGGATCGCTTCAAAATCGATGACCGAGCAGGTGGACAGTGCGGCCTTGGCCAATTCCTGGGCAGTCTGGCCCAGCCATGGGTCAACATACCGTGACAAGTTATGCCAGCTATCGGGGTCAGACCACAGTTGTTGTGGATCGAGATCGACTTCGCGCAGCCGTAACTCCAACTGATGGATCGATGCCATATCGACCAACTGCATACTTTCACCGTGAGGGCCAATGCTGCGCAGTGACCCCAATGCGCCCGCATTGCCTTGGCGTCCTTCAAAGACGGAGTTGTTCAAGACGACTCCACCGCCGATGAAGGCTCCAATAAAGAAATAGGCGTAGTCCCGAAATTCTTTGCCGCGACCGTAGGTGTGTTCGGCCTGACAGGCGGCCGTCGCGTCGTTCAGCAGGAGCACAGGCAGTTGCGTTCGTGACTGCGCTTCTACCCTTAGATCGATCCCTTCCCAAGGTGCGATAGCTGCCGACATGTCCATGGCTGGGTCTGGCCAGTTCCACATCTCGAAGGGGGCCGCAATCCCGATGCCGCAAATGCGTTTTACATGATCGGGGTCCATCGCCTCCGTTATGCTACGGACGCCGTCCTCAAGGAATGCAAAAATGTCGGCTGGAACGGGCACGGGGTATGTCAATTGCCGTTCTTCACGCAACTCGCCGTTCAAATCAATCAGTACCAAATCAGTCGATCTACGCCCGATCTTGAGGCCAAATGAGAACACGCCATTAGATGCCAATCGCATCGGGATCGACGGCTTGCCGACCTTACCCCGCACAGGGTCCCCACGTTCAAGAATCCCTTCACCCTCAAGGCGACGCAGGATGCTTGAGACTGTGGGCGGGGATAGTGCCGCCAGCTTAGATAGATCGCTTCCAGGCATCGGGCCATTGCGCTGCAACAGAGACAATAAAAGCCGTTCGTTATGATCGCGAACGCCCTTCTGGCTTAGGCCAGTGCTGATTGATCTGATGAGTCCGTCTTCCATGGCTTGCACCATAACAGCCATAATATGCAGGTAAATACATTAATAAGAAAACTTAACTAATTAATTGACAGATGGCCGAGAATCACTTCACTTAGGATCAAGCGACAGGGAAATGCCGGTCGCATTAACGTCGGGGTGGAGGCTCTGACACACCAATTGTCTGGGAGGACATCATGAAAAAGCTGCTCATCGGCACCGCTCTTGCTGCCATTACATCCGCTGGTTCCGCTATGGCTGACGGCCATGCCGTATCTGCGTGTTTGATCACCAAAACTGACACCAACCCGTTCTTCGTTAAGATGCGCGAAGGCGCAGAAGCTGCCGCCGCTGAAGCTGGCATCACGCTTCGTTCTTTTGCAGGTCAGGTTGACGGTGACCACGAAACACAGGTTGCTGCGATTGAAACATGCATCCTTGATGGAGCGTCCGGTATCTTGCTGACCGCGTCCGATACATCATCCATCGTGGGTGCTGTGACACAGGCTCGCGATGCTGGCCTTTTGGTCATTGCGCTCGACACACCGCTCGACCCGATTGATGCGGCTGATGCTACGTTCGCAACAGACAATTTCTTGGCTGGTGAACTGATCGGTCAGTGGGCTGCGGCACAACTCGGCGATGACGCTGCAAACGCAAAGATCGCAATGCTCGATCTTGCGGTGTCCCAGCCAACCGTTGGTGTTCTGCGTGACCAAGGGTTCCTGCAAGGCTTTGGCATTGATCTTGGTGACCCGAACAAGTGGGGCGATGAAACCGATCCACGCATCGTTGGCAACGATGTAACAGCCGGTAACGAAGAAGGCGGGCGCACCGCGATGGAGAACCTCCTCGCTGTCGATCCAGAAATCAACGTCGTTTACACAATCAACGAACCGGCCGCAGCGGGTGCGTATGAAGCCCTTCGTTCCATTGGTCGTGAAAACGACGTGCTGATCGTTTCTGTCGACGGCGGTTGCCCTGGTGTTCAGAACATCGCTGACGGTGTAATTGGCGCAACGTCCCAGCAGTATCCACTGCGCATGGCGGCCCTCGGCATTGAAGCGATTGCTGCTTACGCCGCAGATGGCACATTGCCTGAAAACACGCCTGGCAAAGACTTCTTTGACACAGGCGTTGCTTTGGTCACGGATCAGCCAGCTGATGGTGTTGAAAGCATCTCTGTCGCCGAAGGCACAGACCTCTGCTGGGGCTAAGCCCAACCTCCCGCATCTTAACTTAGGTGCAACGCAAGGGGCGGGTAATTTTCCCGCCCCTTTTTCCAAAGTGGGATATGATCCTGCATGATATCCAATTCACCACGAGGGGATCGAACAATGTCTGGCAACGCCGACGATTTTGAAGCCGCCATCAAGCCATCTGCAGCAGACACAGTGGCTTCGTTCAGCGAACGCAAAGGCTTTCTGGCCAAGTTGCAACACGCCTTGCATGTGAACCCTGCGCTTGTGCCGCTGTTCGTCCTCCTTGTCTCAATTATCCTGTTCGCGCTTTTGTTGGGATCGAGGTTCCTCTCTCCCTTCGCGCTGACGCTGATCCTTCAACAAGTGCAGATCGTCGGCATCGTTGCTGCCGCTCAAAGCCTTGTCATTCTCACCGCTGGTATCGATCTTAGTGTCGGGGCAATCGCAGTTCTGTCCAGCGTCATTATGGGGCAGTTTACGTTCCGATACGGTATTCCGGTCGAGATCGCTGTTGTAATTGGCTTGACGTTCGGGACGTTGATCGGAACGTTCAACGGCTGGCTTGTGGCGGTGATGAAGCTCCCCCCTTTTATTGTCACCCTCGGCATGTGGCAGATCGTTCTGGCTGCTAACTTCCTCTATTCCGCTAACGAAACGATCCGTGCGCAGGACATCGAGGAAAATGCGCCCTTGCTTCAGTTCCTTGGGACGACATTTAAGGTCGGTGCCGATGCGGACGGGCGAGGCGGGGCCACATTCACCTTTGGCGTGATCGCCATGGTCCTAATCTTTGCCTTCCTTGCCTATGCGCTGAAACACACCGCCTGGGGCCGCCACATCTACGCCGTGGGCGATGACCCCGAAGCAGCTCAGCTTTCGGGTGTGAACGTCAAATTCACGCTGATCTCGGTCTACGCAGTCACCGGCTTCGTCTGTGCCATCGCTGGCTGGGCCCTTATCGGACGCATCGGCTCAGTCAGCCCGACCTCAGGTCAACTGCTCAACATCGAAAGCATCACGGCTGTTGTGATCGGCGGTATCTCACTGTTCGGTGGGCGCGGGTCGATCATGGGGCCGTTATTTGGGGCCCTCATCGTTGGTGTCTTCACCCTTGGCCTTCGCCTTGCTGGTGCAGATGCGCAATGGACATTCCTTCTTATCGGCGCACTCATCATTGGCGCTGTCGCAGTAGATCAGTGGATCAGAAAGGTCTCAGCATGACTTTGATGGAAAATATTGCGAACGGGTCGATTGAACCCATCCTCAAGGGCCGCGGCTTGGTTAAGCGTTATGGAAAAGTAACCGCACTGGATCACTGTGACTTCGATCTCTACCCCGGTGAAATCCTCGCAGTGATCGGCGACAACGGGGCAGGTAAGTCGTCACTGATCAAAGCCGTCTCCGGGGCCGTCATCCCCGACGAAGGCGAAGTGTTCCTTGAAGGCAAACCCGTCCACTTCACGTCGCCCATAGATGCCCGTAAGGAAGGGATCGAAACTGTATACCAAACTCTTGCGATGTCGCCCGCCTTATCGATCGCGGACAACATGTTCATGGGTCGCGAAATCCGTAAACCCGGTTTTCGCGGCAAATGGCTGCGCCAGTTGGATCGCCCCAAGATGGAGCAAGTCGCCAGGGACAAGCTGTCAGAGCTTGGTCTCATGACGATCCAGAACATCAACCAAGCGGTCGAGACGTTATCGGGTGGTCAACGTCAGGGTGTCGCTGTTGCCCGTGCTTCAGCGTTTGGGTCAAAGGTTATCATCCTTGACGAACCCACGGCGGCCCTTGGCGTCAAGGAATCCCGCCGTGTATTGGAACTCATCCTCGATGTCCGCTCGCGCGGCATCCCGATCATCCTGATCAGCCACAACATGCCGCACGTGTTTGAAGTTGCTGACCGCATCCACGTCCATCGCCTTGGCAAACGTCTGTGCGTGATCGACCCGAAAGACTACACAATGTCCGACGCCGTGGCATTTATGACGGGCGCGAAGGACGCTCCGGTCTAGCTTCTATAAAGAAAGTCTACTCTGCGCCAATCTCCGAAACAGGTCATTGGCGCAGTTGCGGCGAAAGCCAACTTTGTCCGCAAGTGTGAGATTGATGAAGCTCGGAGTTGGCGCCTGCAGCGAATGACCGCAAACCGGGCTGCAGTCGCAGCAAATTAATCGCTCAATGAAGGGCAACTCTGGGCCGGTGTCGCCGGTCAAGTGCATGTTGTGCCGCATACTACTAGGCAACTGGTTGACCGGTCTTTCCAAGACATGGCCAATTTGAGCTAGTCCAGTTAGGTTTCCCCTAGATTGATCTAACAATGTTTCTAAGTTGCAGGCCTAAATCCAGGGGAGAGAATACAATGAACAAACAGGTTGCTGAATTCATCGGCACGTTCACTTTAGTACTACTTGGTTGCGGAGCTGCCGTTATCGCTGGTGATAACATCGGTTTAACCGGGATTAGCTTTGCGTTCGGATTGGCTTTGATCGGTATGGCTTACGGCATCGGAGCGGTGTCTGGTTGTCATATCAACCCTGCTGTTTCGCTGGGCATGGTGGCCGCGGGACGCATGGAAATGCCGGAAGCTATCAAATACATAATCGCGCAGGTTGCAGGTGCAATCGTTGCCGCTATGGTTCTTTTGATCATCGCGAACGGAACGGCTGACTATACCATTGCCGAAAACGGACTTGGCCAAAACGGCTGGGGCGACGGATACTTAGGCGAGTATGGGATCATCTCGGCGTTCATCTTTGAGGTCGTCGCTACTTTCTTGTTCGTGGTCGTTATTCTGGGCGCGACTGGTGCTGGCGCTCCGTCTGCCATGGCGGGCCTTGCCATTGGTCTGACGCTTGTCGTTATACATCTTGTTGGGATCAACGTGACGGGCGTTTCAGTGAACCCAGCCCGTTCAATTGGACCTGCATTGTTCTCTGGTTGGTGGTCAATCGTGCAGCTTCCGCTGTTCATTATTGCGCCTGTCTTTGGTGCAGTTGGGGCTGGGCTGTTGTTCAAATCAGATATGCTTAATGCAGAATCTGGTGACGTTGAAGTGTCTGGCGATAGCTCGGCTTTGCGTCAGGAGCGCGATGCCCTAAAGCGCGAACGTGATCAATTGTCTGCTGATCTAGACGCATGTCGCAACGCGTCGAGCACCATATCAGCCGCCGCTGCAGCGCCAGCATTCACAGGCCAGTCATCAAAGCCTGAAAGCCTAAGTGCTCCGCGCGGTGGCGTTGCAGATGACCTTAAGCAAATCAATGGCGTTGGTCCTGCGATGGAAAAATTGCTGAATAGCTTAGGCTACTATCATTTTGACCAAGTCGCGGCATGGACACCGGCTGAGACCGCTTGGGTCGATGACAACCTTGAGGGCTTCAAAGGGCGCGCAACCCGCGACAACTGGTCTTCACAGGCAAAGAAGCTCGCAGGCTAAACGACGGACAATCAAAGGCTGGGGGGATCCTTTGATCAACGTTTGCCAGAAAATTGAAGTGTATGAAAAAGAACTCAGCCGTTCTCAAGAATGATCGGCTGAATTCGTATTTGCTGCGAATCTCTCCTCAGCTGGCCGCTCTGCAGTGTAACGCCAGGGCGACATGCGGCAACCTAGGGCAAGTTTTCGTTCTTTATTGCCAGCTTGGCGTCAGGACTAGCCTGTTTAGTGGGTCCACATCCCTCTTCGTCGCCTTAGCTCTGTGCCAGTGATCCCTAAGACCAGCGCGGCGGCGACTTGATCGCCAGCGCAGGAACGGAGTGCTTCCTCGATGCAGATCCTTGCCACCTCATCGGCGGCAGCCGCCATGATGTCTGCGAGTGGCGCGGACCCGACCAGGGCACTGACTGATCCATTGAGTGACCCTTTCGAAGATGCCTGAGTAACCTGCTGAAGGAGCTGACGGTTTTCGTTTTGCCACCTTGCGTTCAACTCGGTCATCGGGCGAAGGTCTCTGCAAACGACTTGGTGGACTTCTCCATAGAGTGTTTCTACGCGAAAGTTCTTTGCAAGGAGGGGGATCTCTGCTTCGCCCTCGATCGCGAAGTTAAGGTGTCGCCATCGATCACCTCTCGTAGGTGGTTTTGTATCCAGCCTTAGCAATGATGTTACTTTGTCGATGCTGTCTTTGGCCACGATTTCCAGAAAGGCCCGCCCGCGCCACGCCTCTCTAAGATCAACGCCAAACTTCTCTTTCTCAGGCACCACGACGTCGATGACTTCATTGCTTTCCGAAAGCAAGAAACTGACGTCACCGCTCGACGCCAAAAGCGCAGCAGCGTCATAGCCTCTCCAATGGTCATTTCCCGTCCCAGCAATTGGCACTCTACCCATCAAAACGGCCCTCTCGACACTCAATCTCAGTCCATTCTCGTCCGAAAAATTGCATGGCATCTTCTGCAGAAGTTGCGACCCTATCGGCTCCTAAAAATCTATACTGGTTTGAGGCACCGCAGATGGCGCTTCCTCCGACCAATACTTTTAACCCAGCGTTCATTGCGCACTGCCTAACTCGTGCGATCAAATCGGCAAGACCGTCCAACCTATTGTCCGTACCAACGGAGATACCAAGAACATCTGTGTCGTGTGACGCAAGCTGCTCCATCACCTCGTCTGAGGTTTGGTCATGCCAAAGCTGCGCATCCCACCCAATACGTTCTATTCTATCTACAAGCATCTGTGGTCCAAAAGTGTGCTGTTCAGTCTTTGGAATCCAGATGACGGCCTTGCCAATGAAGAGTGATGGTTTGGCCATTTGAAGCGGCGTGGAAATCAACTCGTCCAACGTCCGGCGTAACGTCCAATATGTTTCTGCTATCTCTCCGATTGCGAGCGTGTCATCGTTCCAAGCCTCTTCGAGCTGAGCAATGGCTCCCATCGCCAACGCTGGCCAGTTGCCCGAAATTCTACCAAGTGCGCACGCTCCTGAAACGTCTCGCGAACGCAGGGCTGACAGAAATGCACCGCTCATCTGTTCTGAGGATGCCATTGCCAAGGCATCGGTGTCAGCATTGCTGAAGTACGATGCAACATCTTGAACGCCATGCATCGTCCAGCCGAGTATTTCATCACATTCTTCACGCAGGTCATTAAAAAATCCCGTCACTCACCACTCCAAAGTTCCCACTTCGATACAAACAATAGAGTTCCACCCGGGACTGACCAGGCTCCCTTAAGTTGCCCTCTGTTCGCAGTACGGTCTTTATAGCGACACAGCGTCCCAGGAAACCTCGATCCCGAAGAAAGAATCGTCAGGCTTTTGGCAAGCTTGTCAGCGGCGTCCTTCGATGTTCCGGATTTCTTATTCATCTTCGCTCCTTAATGGCTGCGATGAACCAGAAATCCTCCGTTGCTCAAACCCCTAAATCTGTCCGGTAGATGCTGACGTCAGGCAAACCGATCAATTTCGCGCAGTAGATGCTCCGCAGGGACATGCGCCTCAAGATCAAAGTCATAAACAACCGTGCAGGAGCTTCCTGAACACCCATCATCGCAAAATCCCTCCTCATCCTACAAAAGGAAGTGAAACAAACGACTTGAACCAAAGCAACTCCGACTTCTTCAACAAAATAAGCCCACTTTACCAGTTTCCTGCCGCGCAGCGATTGGCTGGATATTGCAGCGGAAAAAATTGCCCCGGCGCTTCTTTTGCGCCGGGGGCTATTTTTAGTGGTTGAATTTCTTAATTTCACCACTTTCCAAACGCGAAGCGTAGGATGCCAGTTCTGCGCGCACCAGCTTCATCAGGAAGTAGAGGCAGAAGATATTCACCACTGCCATGGCAAAGATCGCCGCATCAGAGAAGTCGATGACAGGGCCAAGAGATGCTGCAGCACCGATCACGATAAAGATGCAGAAGATCACCTTGAATACGAGTTCCGATATCTTGCCCTCCCCAAAGAGGTAGGTCCATGCCTTGAGGCCATAGTAGCTCCAAGAAATCATGGTTGAGAAAGCAAACAACACAACAGCAACGGCCAGAACATACGGGAACCAGCTGATGCCGGACCCAAAGGCCGCAGATGTCAAGGAAACGCCTGAGTTACCGTCGACGGTTGAAATCGCCGTGCCAGCCTCGTTCAGCATGTAGTTGCCTGTCTCAGGATCAACGATCAACTGTTGGGAAATGACAATCACCAAAGCGGTCATTGTGCAAATCACAACCGTGTCGATCAGGGGCTCCAACAGGGATACGAACCCTTCGGTGATTGGCTCCTTGGTTTTTACCGCAGAGTGGGCAATCGCCGCAGACCCAACGCCTGCTTCGTTCGAAAATGCCGCGCGCTTGAAACCTTGGATCAAGGCCCCGACCATGCCACCAGCCACGCCCAGACCGGTAAAGGCACCGGCAAAGATCTGACCAAAGGCCCAACCGATCATGTCGTAGTTCACGATCAGGATGATCGCCGCCGCACCGACATACAGGATGCCCATGATAGGCACGACCTTTTCGGTCACATTGGCGATGGATTTGATGCCACCCACGATGACGGCAAACACTATACCAGCAAAAATGATCCCTGTGATCCAGCCCGGATAGTCTCCGACGATGCCTGAAATTTGCGCATGCGCCTGGTTGGCCTGAAACATGTTACCGCCGCCAAGGGCACCGAGGATACAAAAGACGGAGAACAGCACGGCAAGGATTTTGCCTCCCGGCAGGCCTAATTCGTTGAAGCCTTTCGAGATGTAGTACATCGGACCACCCGAAACGGAGCCGTCTTCGTACTCGTTACGGTACTTCACGCCCAGCGTACATTCGGTGAACTTGGACGCCATGCCCAAGAGCCCCGCAAGGATCATCCAGAAGGTGGCACCTGGCCCACCGATGCCCACGGCCACCGCAACGCCAGCGATGTTGCCCAGACCAACGGTGCCAGAAAGCGCTGTGGCGAGGGCCTGAAAATGACTGACTTCGCCCGCGTCGTTTGGATCAGAATAATCGCCCTTCACCAGTTGAATGGCATGTTTGAAGAACCGGAACTGTACAAACCCGAAGTAAAGCGTAAAAACAGTCGCAGCAACAACCAGCCACATCACGATCCACGGGAAATTTGTGCCCGGGAACGACATAAAGATAAAGTTCACGAACCAACCTGTCGAGGTCGCAAAAGCCTCGTTCACTTTTTGATCAAGCGTCATAGCTTCTTGGGCCAGCGCCGAGGTGGCCAAAGTTGACAGGAACCCCGTCAGGCCAGCAAGTTTAAGTGTATGTTTCATGGTACTTTCCTATCCGACCACAGTGACAGGCACGTCGGCGTGCATCACAAGGTTTTGGGTTGAACTACCGAAGATGCGTTTTGCAAACCCGTCAGACGATGCACGCCCCACAATGAGTTGTGAACCGCCCAGCTCACCCGTGATATTGTTCAGCGTTTCTGCAACATCGCCGTGGCGCACCAGTCCGGTGGACGTGAAACCGTCGACTTGCAAAGACGCCACTGCAGGTTCCACGATCCGTGTCGTTGCAAGTGCAATCTCTTCTTCGCGACGCTTGTGGCGCTGTGCATTCTCTTCTGCGGTCTGAAAAGTGAATGGTGACCATTCAATGACGTAAACGGCAATCAGCTCGCATTCGCTGATTTTGGACGCCAGATCTTTTGCAAAATTTAGGGCACGTTCGCCAGTTTCCGTCCCATCAAGTCCAATGACTATTCTGATTGTCATTTTGTCCTCCTTGTTTGTTGATACTGCAAAAGAGGACTGAAGCCCTCTTTGTGCAAGGCAGCCAGAAGCAACGTGAATTTGTACTGTAGCCTGAAATCAAGTATAGTGATAATCACTAGCGATTGGGGCTAATTTTGGAGATTTATTAATATAGGATCGCTAATTTTAGCCGAATAATAGGGATTATTGCTGATGAGTAGGGATATAGATGCAATCGATCGGCGGATTCTCGAAGAGCTGGAGCGCGATGGACGACTCTCGATAGTGGAACTTTCCTCGCGGGTGAATTTGACAAACACGCCCTGCTCGGAGCGCGTGAAGCGGTTGGAAAGATCGGGTTACATCAGCGGATATCGCGCCACTTTGAACATGGACAAGTTGGGGCTTGGTCATCTGACAGTGGTTCAAGTATCTTTGGCCGCCACAGGTGGGGATAACTCAATGGATGCCTTTAACACAGCCGTCAGCCGCGTGCCTGAAATCGAAAGCTGCCTCATGCTTGCTGGGTCGTTTGACTATCTATTGACCGTTCGAACACGGGACATCGTTCACTTTCGACAAGTCCTTGGTGACAAGATCAACAAGCTACCAGGGATTCTGCAAACGAACTCCTTTGCGGTCATGGAGGTTGTACGGTAGTCTCAGAAACGTTGTTCAAGCCGAAGCGACCTTAATCTCGCGTTTGAAATCGTACATCCCGCGCGCCAGACTACGACATCGCGGGGCAGTTACAAGCGCTCTGAAAGCGATCCTATTCTGAAGAGGGTTGAGACATATAGTCCATTCCCGATCGCTTTTTACTCTGCAGGAAAAAGCAGCTATTGGTGCCACCGCAGCGAAAGTTCATTTTGTCCGGCAGACTGTTAGTTCGACTAACGTTGGATTTTGCGCCCGCAGCTGATGTCAGTAATGCGGGAGCAATCGCAGCATCGTAACTGGGCGTTGAATGTCTCTTATGGGCCGTGTTTAAGGAAAGCGGTTCACCGGCTCGTCGAAAGCTGACTTTGGCTACAGTGAGCAACTCGGCCAATTCGGCTCAAACCGGCCATTCACTGCATCTTGACCCTAAATCTGCTGTCCTGGCTGGATTGCCATCCAGCCCCGTTTTCACAGGATGCCTGAAAACCTTGCAACGCTCATACCATATGGAGCTAAAGCTTCACCCTACCCACCCCCCAACCGTCTGGCGAGCGCAATGGTCTCTGGCCGAGGCCCCTCCACCCTTGTTGTTCTATGCATTTCAACGTCACCACTTAGAGGCACGCTCTCTTGTTCAGCGCTAACGCTGCCTTCTCCTTTTTCCTTTTCCTTTATATTTGTATTTTTACTTTTACCCGATGGGTATCCAATGCCATCCGATACCCTATCCAATGGGTATACCGCTGCATCGCCGTCCGTCATGTGGGCCATCAGGTAGGCGTTCAGCGCATGCAGAACGTCGTGCGCCTCGCCATCCTTTGAGCGCCACTCAACCAGTTTTGGCGCGCCTGGTTGAAGCCTAAGCTGCCTGATCAGGTCCAGCTTTGCGTCGCAGTCCGGCAGCGCCAGCGCCTCGCGAAACGCTGCAATCGCATGCTTACATGTCCTTACGGGATTGAACCTCAGATAGCCGTTTAACACGACATACGGGCGGAACCAGTGGATGAGCCCAACACGCTGAAAGTCGCGGAATACGTCGTTCGCCTGTTCCAGCGTTTGGAATTGCGGGAACTCTTCAAAGAGGGTGGCAGGGCCCACGCGCAATACACCGGCGCACGTCTTCGCGCTGGTATGCAGCCAGATGTAGCCAAGACGTGCTTGGTCGGTGGCAAGCTGGTTGAACTTCTCCGACTGCCAAATCGTGGTGCTGATAAGTCCGAACGGACGCAAACCTGAGGACATCACTGGTCTCCTCGAATTGAAGGTGGGAGGTTGGTAAGCGCAGGCGCAGACGTCCGCGCTTTCGCGGACCACAGCGCGATAAGGCTCTGTTTGGTGGTGACATAGCTGACGCCATGCCAACGGCGCTCAGTACCCACTTTCTTGGCGCGCTGAATGATCCATTGGATGCTGTCCTTGCAGACAATGACCCGCCAATTTTCGTGCTGGTGAATAATCGCGCGGTAGTCGTCGTCGCGCTCGCGGGGGGAGAGCCCTTGCGGGCCCTCTGTTTCTCCGACGGTGTGTGTACTTGCCCGGGTCATCGCGCCCGCCCATAGAACAAGTCTGCCATCAAAGCCGCGCGCGATTGCGAAACTCCGAATTGCGCACGAAAGCGGCGGGTTTGGATCATGCGGGTTGTTTGCGGCTGCCTGTTCATGCCGCCACCTCATTTGCTGCGAGCGGCGTAACCTTTGACCGAAGAAAGTAGACGCCGAACGTTTGCCGCTTGGTGGGAAGGTCAGTTTGATAACGGACACACTCGATCTCAACGCCATAGTCGTGGCGCAGTTCGAGGACGCGGCATGAGATGCGACAATAGCTGGCCGCATATATTGGGTTCCGCATCAAGGCTTCGAGCACCCGCCGCATGTTCTTCGACACGGTAATCGAGCGTGGCTCTTGGCCTTCATCTTGCACCACATAGGTCGCGGGTGCGGTAAGGTTGGGCGTTTGATCCCAGCTATAGATGCGACGCGCATCTTTGGGTGGTTGAGAACAGCTTTCCATAGCTGATACCTCCTAGGTTGCGAGGCATCAGCGCGGCTGGTATCAATCTAGCGTTCGTCCAAGAACAAGCCTTCATCATAGCCCAGTGCGCTTCGGCCTCAGGGTTATGATTTAGGCGACGGGACGGTTTTCCAGCCATTCAGCGATTGAGCTTTCCGGCCATGCGACTGCTTTTGCAGTCATGCGCACGGGGCGTGGGAATGTGCCGTCCGCAATCATAGCGTAGATGGTTGAACGGCTAAGGCCGGTCAGCTCTTCGACTTCGGTTCGGCGATAGTGTTTCTCGACCATCTAGGATTCTCCTGCACAGTGTCATCGTGTGCAGGACATTACGCAAGGCTGTATGCGCAGTCGCAGCTAACAAGTCTTCGGCTATTTAGCTTCCGTTCTCTGCTGCTCCAAAAGGGCAGAAAAGTGCATGAAGTCGCGGAGTTGGTCGAGCCGCCCCGATTCCTCTCGTTTGTTCCAGACTTGCCGAATGGCACTCGCGGTTACTTCATCTCGCCCAGCCTTAGCGAATGCCGCTTTGAGAAGGTCGCATGCGGAATAACTAACACTTGTAGGGCCCTTCGTTAGGCCGACATCAAAGTGGGAACGAATTTCGTTGATTAGTCCGATGATTAGAAAATCTCTCATTTGATGATCTGTTTTGCTACGTGATGCCCTTTTCGGTCGCTTGGTCAAACCAGTAATGATTGATGCTAAAAAAACAGCAAGGTTCGTTGGGATTGGGCCATCCGTAAGCAGATGATCTGCGCCGATTTCAGCGACTAGGTCGAACACTTCAGGTTCGGTTTCTGCGCATTCAAGCGCTGTCTGGAGCCATCTTTCTGTGAAATAGTGATGATGTTTCGAGCTTCGCAAGTTTTCAGGATCAATCTGAACGGTATGAGGGGGGGAGTATTCTGGGCTGCCATATAGCAAGGCTTCAATTGCTGTGACGTCCTTTGTCGGCTCCTGCATATCTGCTCTAATTTCGTCAAACCGCCGATGCTCGGGGCCAGAAAGAAAAAAGTTGTGAATGTCCTGTGCGAGAGCTTCGACGGCCAAATCCCAAAGCTCTGGCCGTTTGTCAAAAGATAGGCAGGCGCTCTTTTCGCTAGCCATTGATCAACTTAAAAACTTCTGCAGAATGACAGGTCGTCTTTCTGACATGTTGCGCCCACCGCTCCATCAGCGCCCTGCGTTGCTCCAAGTGATCCGTCCGCCGATAAGCACGCTCAACAGAACCACCGACAGTATGGCCCAGCGCCGTTTCAGCCACGTCATGCGGGGTGTTTGTCGTCTCGGCCACCCAGTCCCGGAAT
This sequence comes from Erythrobacter sp., assembly GCA_020629385.1. Classification (GTDB taxonomy): domain Bacteria; phylum Pseudomonadota; class Alphaproteobacteria; order Sphingomonadales; family Sphingomonadaceae; genus Pontixanthobacter. Next base: position 1,219 of record JAHDDJ010000007.1, on the reverse strand, counting down.
GAAGAGCGGAACCCGTGCGGGCGGGCGTCCAGCTTTCGGCGCTCCATATACCGAGACATAGTGGCGTCGCTGATCACGCCTTTGCGGACATTGGGGAATAGCATCCCATCACGAGACATTGGCCGCGCTTGCTCAACCACAGAGAGAGCTTCTTGAGAAAGTGGAACACGAAACGCGCTTGCTGCACCCTTGCGGCTCTTCATTGCCTCTGCTGGTATTGCCCACACATCGCCCTCAATCTGATCAAGGTGAAGGTTGCGAAGAGGAAATGACCGCACAGCAGTGAGGATTAGCAATCGCAACGCGAGGTGCGTCGTGGTCCCTTCATTCAGGCTAGCATAGAAGCCGGGTACCTCTTTCCACGGCATTGCAGGAATGTGCTTGGCAACATGGCGCTGCTTTCCCAACAGCGCCTTTGCCTTTTCAACCGCCATCAGGTCCACATCAAGGCCCAGCGCCGCCGCGTGCTTCATGCTGATGGACAGCCGGTTCATTGCTTTGCGCGCTGTATCCGCCTTTTCATGCCATATGGGGGAGAGCGTGTCCCGAATGTCGATTTGATCAATGTCAGCGACTGGCATGTCACCAAGACGGGGCAGGACGTGGAGTTCAAGGGGCGAAAACCAGCGTCCGGCCTTACCGTCGCCTTTGAGTTCGGCCTTGCGGCTTTCAAAGGCATCGGCGGCAATATCCTTGAGCAGATGCAAGTTGCGCTCGGCCTCGCGCTTTTCGCGTTGCCGCTCTTTGATAGGGTCACCGCCAACCCGAACAACAGCACGCCACTTGTCCGCTTCGGTCCGTGCTTCTTTCAATGAAACGGTAGGGAAGGGGCCAAGCCCCATTTCACGGCGTCGGTTGCCCGCGCGAAAGTAGAACAGCCACTTGCCATTGGTTGCGCTGCTCTTGTGAAGCCAAAGATTACCGCCGTCCCCGTATTTGCCCGCATCGGCTGTCTTGGCTTTTAACGCAGAAAGTTTGTTCAACTCGCCCATATGCAACCCACTTCATCCCGCCAGCCCCATCGCTGGCCCCATTGGGAGACCTAGCACGTTATGGACAAAAGAGGAACATTGTGGACGGAATACAACACTAGAAATTGGAAAATCGCATGTTTTACAATCATATACGGAACATTTCGGACAAAGCCGGAAACACCATGCATGGCCCTTCAGCGGCACCAATTTTCATTAGAGCACTAGTTGCAAGTAGGACATTAACT
>JAHDDJ010000164.1 GCA_020629385.1 Erythrobacter sp. | reverse complement strand
GATGACTGGCATTCGTGCTGCGGCATCCATTCCAGCCGGATGCATGTCGATGAAAGCGCCTTGCCATCGGGCACTGCGGTGCTCGCGGGATGCGCGCTGCATTTCCTCGAACACGGGTTTGGCTGAAAGCGCCATTTACCAACGCGCCTGAAACAGACATGATCGCTGCCATAAGAGCCGGATGATTCGGCCATACAGATGGAGAGGCGACGGATGTCAGACGACAATCCCTATTACCCCACCTATTCGGACGCGCTCTATGCGCATGCCAAGGACCGCCCGGACCAGATAGCGCTCCGCTATGGCGAGCGGACCACCGATTACCGTACCTATGACCGGCACGCGACGCAGATCGCCAATGGCCTTGCTGCGATGGGCCTGAAGAAAGGCGACCGGGTCGCCTATTTCGGCAAAAACACAGACCGCGCTGTCGAGCTGTGCCTTGGCACAGGCCGCGCCGGTATGGTTTTCGTCCCGATCATTTGGCGGCTTGCCCCGCCCGAAGTCGAGTTCATCCTGCAGGATGCGGGCGCCAAAGTGCTGTTCGTCGAGGAAGAATTCGCCGATCAACTCCCGTTTGATGGTGAGAAAATTCTCACCGATGACAGCTTCGATGCGTGGCGGGACAGCCAGTCCGATGCGCATGTCGAGACGCCGGTCGACGCACAGGACGGCATGCTCCAGCTCTATACTTCGGGCACAACCGGCCTGCCTAAAGGCGTTGTTCTGAGCCATCACAACGGCACGCATCTGCGCCCGCTGCTGAAAGAGCACAATATCTACTGGTATTGCGCCGATCCGGGTGATTCAGTGATTTTCGCCATGCCTTACGGCCACATCGCAGGCGTGGGGACGGCTCTGGGGTCGGTTCTGGGCGGTCAGGAAATGATCATCCACCGCGAATTCGACCCGGCCCTCACCATTGCCGATGTGCAGAAATACCGGGTGAAATGGCTGTTTCTGGTTCCGGCGGCCATCGGGCTAATGCTGGCGCATCCCGATGCGGAAAATGCCGATTTCTCCAGCGTGAAGGGGCTGACCTACGGCGCCAGCCCGATCCCGCTTGATTTGTTGCGCGAAGGCGTGGCGCGTCTCAAATGCGATTTCGCGCAGCTTTACGGACTTACCGAAACATTCGGCACGGTCATCAGCCTGCCACCGGACGATCATAAGCCCGAGAATGTCGAAGGCCGCGAACATGTGATGAAATCGGCGGGCAAGCCTGTGCCCGGGGTGCAGGTCCAGATTCTCGACGAGAACAAGAATCCGCTCCCTGCTGGCCAGACCGGCGAAGTCGCAATCAAAAGCGATGCAGTGATGCTAGGATACTGGAACCGGCCGGAAGAAAACGAAAAAGCCTTCTTTGGCGACCGCTGGTTCCTGACGGGCGATGCCGGAATGCTGGATGAGGAAGGCTATCTCTACATTCAGGACCGGATCAAGGACATGATCATCTCCGGCGGCGAAAACGTTTATCCCGCGCAGGTGGAAAGCGCGATTTACGGCCACCCGGACATTGCCGACATCGCCGTGATCGGGGTTCCCGACGACAAGTGGGGCGAGGCTGTGAAAGCCGTGGTTGTCCGCAAACCGGGCAGCAATCTGACCGAGGATGGCGTGATTGCCTATGCCAAGCAGCAGATCGCAGGCTTCAAATGCCCCAAATCGGTCGATTTCATCGACATGCTGCCACGCAACCCTTCCGGCAAAATCCTCCGCCGGGAACTGCGTGCACCCTATTGGGAAGGCAAAGACCGCGCGGTGAACTGATTTAGGAAAACTGGCGCACGCCAGCGGCCAATATGGGGCAAGCGGACACACCATAAACATGGATACCGGCGATTTGCAGGCGGCCTAATTTAGCAGTCAAACTTGCTAAATAGGAGCTTCTCCGATGAATTTTCCGCCTTTGAAGGCCGCTCTGCTTATGGTTGCCGTAACAGGCAGCGTCGCTGCGATTGCCCAGCCCTCCGCATATAGCAAACACCGTGTCGTAAGCGGCGGTGTCGCCAATTGCATGTTCTCCACCCAAGTCTTGGCATACAAGAATGACAATGCGCCGGGATATCGTCTCGCCAAGACAGAGTTTGCATCGAACGAGCCCGTTTTTGCACGATGCTATTTTCCTGCCGATCTGGTGAAATATGCAAGTCTGGGCCGTTCCTACAATACGCTGCGGTCCAACCAGACCTACAATCTCGATCTGGTGGCCATCCTGCCCGGTAAACAGGAAGAATTGCTGATATCTGGGATCGGCGGCAGCTATGACCGCCCAACACGTGACCAGGTCAGGCTCGACATTATCCGGTCGGGAGATTGCGACATGGCACTTGATGCAGCCCAAGCCCGTCGCTGGGGTATTTCTGTCCGCAAACAGACCAAACCCAATAAATTTTGCCCCGACATGCAGCGCATAACTGCCGCCTTGCAACGCGAATATGGCGACAGCCCGGTGCGCTTTTGCCTGCGCGCTTTTGTCCCTTATGCGGATGAAACCCAGACAATCCGCACCTACCACCAAGGCGAAGTCCAGTACCAAAAGCGCCCCAAGAACGTACAGCGCAAGAGAATCGCCGAAGGGTGTTTTACCTACGACGCGAATTGAGCCATTCTTGTGCCAACAGAATAGTGTTGGAGGGGAAATCGCGTGAACCATTGGTGGGCCGCACTACCAAATTGGGCAAAGCTGCTGGCGGCAGCAGCCATGGTGCAGGCCGTGTTCTGGTTTGCGCTCAAGCCGGTTCTGTTTGCTGGAAACGAGGCGGAGTTTGAACGCTTCGAACCCCGTCAGATCGCTACGGCCAAGCTGGATGCCCCCACCTTGTTGTCGTCGGGAAAAGCCGAGTGGGAACCGGTTGAAGCTCTGCCGGCATGGCATTGCTGTGAACCCGGCTACCGGGCGCTCCGATACAATATCACGCTGGAGGGGATACCTGAAAAGGGGCTCGGCATTCGACCCCGAGTGAATGCCGACAATCTGGCGCTTTACGTCAATGGTGCTTTCATCGCCGGTGCTGGCCGCATGGCACTGCCGGATATAACCTATAATGCGCTGCTGCGGCAGACATATCATGTCCCCGCATCGTCGCTGAAGATCGGCGACAATGAATTCGTTGTCCTGATGGTGCGCGATGCAGCACCCTATTTCGACTATTACGAGCCGGTTATCGGTGAATATTCCAGTATGAAATCGGCCCAATCGTACCGCATGTTCTTTCTGGGCGGATATAAATATCTGGCGCTCGGGATCATCAGCCTGATTGCACTCTTTTCCGCAATCGTCGCCTTTCGCGCCGAACGCAAGCAGGAGGCGCTCTGGTTCACTTGCCTTTCGATAAGCTGGACATTGCTGTCGCTGCATTACCTCGTGGTTGATCCGCCATTATCCGGCAATGCCCGGCTGGGATTCTACTTCTGCGCAAGTCTTGCGATCCCCTTTTGCTGGTTCGGGCTAGTCAACGCATGGCAAAACGCGCGCTGGAAATATGCCGGAATGATAACCGTGCTTGGATATCTGGCTGTCTGTTGCGCCATGGTCATATCGCTTTTCGCGCTACCCAGCGGTGCAGGCTTTGATCAGGCAGGGATGCTGCATGACTACGCGACGCTCGCTGTTGCGGTAGCCACTATTGTGCTCCTTGCTTCGGGCTTTACCCGTCTGGGAGACGGGCGTCATTGGGAGGCGGCCGTTATCATATTGCTGGTAACGTTGATTGCCCTGAATGCACTCAGCGAACTGTCCAGCACAATCACACTCGGATTTCTCAGTCACACGCAGCCCTTCCTGATCGTTGGGCTTGCTGCCGCGTTTCTGTCCCGGAATGTGCGCCTCTTTCGCTCGTCAGCGCAAATCAATCGCGAGCTTTCAGGCCAATTGGCCGAGCGAAGCAAAGAGCTCGAGGAAATGTATGCGCGCGAACGTGTGCTGGTCAAAAGCCAGGCTCATGCCGAAGAACGGCGCAGGATTATGCGGGATATGCATGACGGGCTCGGAAGCCAGCTGATATCTATGCTGATGATGGCCCGCCGGGGCAAAGGCAAGCCGGAGGAATTCGAACAAGGCCTGCAGCAAGTCATCGACGAGATGCGCCTGATGATTGATTCGATGGACTCTGTCGGGGAATCACTCGATTCCGCGCTTGCCACATTTAACCGCAGGCTCATGTCGCGGCTCAAGGATGCCGGCTTTTCCAGCCGGTGGCACCGCGACGAAGATCTGCCGCGTCTGGACATGAGCCCCGGAGCCATCCTGCAGGTTTTTCGGATTATGCAAGAGGCGGTGACCAACGCCCTCAAGCATTCTCATGGACACACTATAGATGTTTCGATCATGCGCGCACCCGACCCGGATTATGCGCTGCGTATCGTTGTTGCCGACAATGGCAAAGGGATCAGCACCAAGCGGCGTACTTCGCAAACGCGCGGGCTCCACAATATGGAATCCCGGGCTCGATCGATTGATGCCAATTTTTCGGTCAACACTGGCAAAGAGGGAACGCAGGTCCTGCTCGATCTGAAGCCGACCGTTCTGGCCGGGAGGGACAACGCATGAACAAGGCTGCACCCCACCTGAAGAATCACCGGATCGCAGTGATAGAAGATGACCCGAACTTGCGGGATTACTTTATCGAAATCATTACATCGGCGCTGGAGTTCGATCTTGCCGGCAGTGCCAGCACGATTGCCAAAGCGGGTGATCTGTTGTGTCTCAAGCCGGACCTTTATTTACTCGATATCGGCCTTCCTGACGGCAGCGGCCTTGATCTAAT
>JAHDDJ010000163.1 GCA_020629385.1 Erythrobacter sp. | reverse complement strand
TGCCGTTCGATGCTGCGGTAATCAGCTCTCCGATTGCACGCTGCGACTGTTCGGGCGATTCGTGCATCATGTCGTGCCAGCGCAGCAGCGTCTCGTCCTGGATTGCGATACGCGGCGCATCATACAGACGGCGCGTTGCCCCCAGCCCGTCGCTGTGATCGGCAATAACAAGGAAATCGAGCGGCCGGGCCAGCTGGGCTTCCATGCCGGTAGTCGCGGTTACTTTCTCGCCCCGCGCAAATTGCAGCGCGGCATCTGGCCCCAGCCGCGTTCCGAAACCGAATGCATCAATAGAATTGTCGGTATGAAGATGGGTGTCTCCCCACAGCACTTGCTGCGGATATTCAGTCAGTTCGACTGCGGCTTCCAGCTCGGCAACCTTACGCGCTTGCGCCACCGGATCATCGCGGAAAAACAGCCACCACGCACCGGCGGCCACAACAGCCAACAGCACCACAAAACCGAGTGTTTTTTTCATTATCTACCTCCCGACCGCGCTTTGCGATCCCCCTCATGCAGCACGGTGCCAGAGAATCGCGTCAGGTCAAGGGAGGCGTGTCAGACGTCAGATTTCTTGAGCAATGCGGAACGGTCGCACCGCACGACAACTTCATCGCGCTGGTTGATTAGCTCGTGTTGGAAAGTGACAATCCCGGCCGTAGGGCGAGAGCGCGATTCCTTCAGCGCCGTCACTTCGCTGGTGGCGCGCAGCGTATCGCCGATAAATACCGGCTTCGGCATTACCAGTCTGTCATAGCCGAGATTAGCCACCAGCGTACCAAGCGTTGTGTCCCCGACCGACAGGCCGACCATCAGCGCGAAGGTGAAAGTGCCATTGACCAATATCTGGCCGAACTCCGATTCCTTCGCCGCCTCCAGATCGAGATGCAAAGGCTGCGGATTATGCGTCATGGTGGAGAACAGCAGATTGTCCGTCTCGGTCACCGTACGGCGGATCTCATGCTCGATCCGGTCGCCAATATTCCATTCATCAAAATACCGGCCTGCCATGTTCAAACTCCTGCAAGATTACTGCGCATCGCTGCGCGCTACTTCATGCGTCACGCAGCCACTTGATTGCAACTGAAACTAGGTCCAGATCGCCCCCAGCGCCACTACTTTCATATCGAGTCGCCCATGACACGCACTGCACCGCTTGACCGTTCACAATTTCGCCTCGCTTACCGGCAGGAAGAAGACGCGTGCGTTGCGGAACGGTTGAAACAGGCTGCACCTGCCTCTGCGCTGCATTCCGAAGCGGCGGCACTGGCAGAACGACTGATCGAAGGTGCACGCCGTCGCAAAGCCAGCGGTATCGACGCGTTTCTGCACCAGTTCGGCCTCGATACTGAAGAAGGTATCGCGCTGATGTGTCTGGCCGAGGCCTTGCTGCGCGTGCCCGACAGCGAAACCGCCGACATGCTGATCAAGGACAAGATCGGCGATATCGACTGGGGCGAGCATCTGGGCGAAAGCAGCTCCACCTTTGTGAACGCCGCGACATTCTCCCTGATGTTGACCGGCGAGGTTCTGGAACAGCCGGAACAGCACCAGCGCGGCATGGGCGCAACGCTAAAGCGCACGGTTGGTCGTCTGGGCGAGCCGGTGATCCGCAAGGCGACGCTTCAGGCGATGCGCATTCTTGGCGGGCAGTTCGTGTTTGGCCGTACCATCAATGAAGCGCTGAAGCGCGCCGCCCCCGAGCGCAAACAGGGCCTTACGCATAGTTTCGATATGCTCGGCGAAGCAGCAATGACGTTCGATGATGCGCAGCGTTATCGCGATGCCTATGAACGCGCCATCGACCGCTTGGCCCGCGAAGCGAAAGGCGGCGTAGCCCAATCGCCCGGTATCTCGGTCAAGCTATCCGCGCTTTATCCGAAATATGATTTCTTGCACGCAGAAGCCGCGACCAAAGCGCTAGTGCCAATGCTCAAGGAACTCGCGCTCAAGGCACGCGATGCCGATATCCACTTTACCATCGACGCTGAGGAAGCCGAGCGTCTCGAACTGTCGATGGATATCATCGAGCAGCTCGCCGCGGATGAGGATATTTTTACACGGGCGGACGGCACCAGATGGACTGGCTTCGGGCTAGCCATCCAGGCCTACCAGAAACGCGCTGCACCCATGTGTGACTGGACCATCAAACTGGCGCGGCGTTATGACCGGCGTTTTATGGTCCGGCTGGTCAAAGGTGCCTATTGGGACACTGAAATCAAGCTGAGCCAGGTTGGTGGCTACACCGATTATCCGGTGTTCACGCGCAAGGTCGCGACCGATGTGTCCTACCTCGCCTGCGCTTCCAAACTGCTCGAAGCCCGCGATGCCATCTATCCGGCTTTTGCCACGCATAACGCCTATACGATTGGCGCGATCAAGGCGCTGGCGAGCAAGCATGGGGCGGAGAGTGATTTCGAGTTTCAGCGCCTGCACGGCATGGGCGAGGACGTTTACGAAGAACTCGCTACCAGCGAGCAAAACGATGTAACGCCCGTACGCATTTACGCGCCGGTTGGCAGTCACAAGGATTTGCTCGCCTATCTCGTCCGGCGCTTGCTGGAAAACGGCGCAAACTCCTCCTTCGTCAACCGCATGGCCGATGCCGAAGTACCCGCATCCGAGTTGGCAACCGATCCTGTCGCCGACATGCAGGCGCTCGACCCGTATCGCAATCCGGCGATCCCGCTGCCGACCGATATCTTTCCGGACCGTCGCAACAGCGCAGGCATCGACCTGGCAGATCCGCTGGTGCGCGAACCGCTGATGCGCAGGCTGGACGAACTGGAATCGGTCCACTGGCATGCAGAGCCGACATTCTGTTCGGACGATCCTGAATTCGAGGCGGAAATCGCCCCGATCAACAAACCGCAAGACCTGACCAGCGAAGTCGGCACACGGCGCGACAGTCTGCCGCAAGAAGTCGAAACCGCCATTGGCCTTGCTAGCGTTATCCAGCCCGGCTGGAACGCGCTGGGCGGAGAGAAACGCGCTGTCCTGCTCGAAGCAGCCGCCGATCTGTTCGAGGCGCACAGCGCGGAATTCCTGTCGCTGTGCCAGCGCGAGGCCGGCAAGACGCTGGTCGATGCCGTGCTGGAACTGCGCGAGGCGGTCGATTTCCTGCGTTATTACGCGAATGAAGCGCGCGCGCTGTTTTCCGAGCCCTTTATCTTGCCCGGTCCGACCGGAGAGGAAAACCGCCTGAGCATGGCCGGACGCGGTGTATTCGCGACGATCAGCCCGTGGAATTTCCCTCTCGCGATCTTCATCGGCCCCGCCGCCGCTGCGCTCGCCGCAGGTAACACTGTGGTCGCGAAACCTGCCGAGCAAACTCCGTTGATCGCCGCCCTGGCGGTCAAGCTGTGCCACGAGGCAGGCATTCCGGAAGACGTGTTCCAATTGCTCCCCGGCGCAGGCGATGTAGGCGAGCTGATCACCTCCGACCCGCGTCTAGCGGGTGTAGCCTTTACCGGCTCGACAGACACTGCGCGGGCGATCAACCGGTCGCTCGCCGCACGCGAGGGGCCGATCGCGACATTCATTGCCGAAACCGGCGGGCAGAATGCGATGATCGTCGACAGCTCCGCCCTACCCGAACAGGTCACCCGCGATGTGGTTGCCAGCGCGTTCCAGAGCGCGGGTCAGCGCTGCTCGGCTCTGCGGATGCTCTATTTGCAGGACGATATTTTCGACGAAACATTGGCGATGATCCGCGGCGCATTTGACGCGCTCGATATCGGCAATCCGGAAATTCTGGCGACCGATGTCGGGCCGGTGATCGATCCCGATGCCAAGGCCGCGCTGGAACGCCATGTGGCGCGCCGCAAGAAAGCCGGGCGCACCGTCTGGCGGCGCAAATTGCCGCGCAGCGCGAGCGCCGGTTGCTTTGTCGCGCCGTCGATCATCGAGCTGGATTCGATCCTCGATCTCAAGCGCGAGAATTTCGGCCCCGTCCTGCATGTCGCCCGCTTCAAGGCAGACGAACTGACGCAGGTCATCGATGACATCAACTCGACCGGTTTCGGCCTCACCCTCGGCCTGCACAGCCGGATCGAGGCGACGCGCCGTCTGGTCGAGGCCCGCGCACGGGTCGGCAATTTCTACGTCAACCGCAATCAGATCGGCGCGGTGGTGGAAAGCCAGCCCTTTGGCGGCGAAGGCCTGTCCGGCACCGGCCCCAAAGCAGGCGGCCCGCATTACGTCGCCCGCTTCGCCACCGAACGCGTGGTGTGCATCGACACAACCGCAGCTGGCGGCAATGCCAGCCTGCTGGCGAGCTAGGTTCTGAGTCCGGGAGGTTACAAGATTTCAGTTCCGGTTCAGGCCGACACCGCCTAAAAGCCGCGCCATGCTGCGTTTTCTGACAATACTTGCCGCGCTTGTTTCTCTTGGCTGGTCGCTGCCCGCGCAGGCCGAGGTTACGATGAGCTTTCACAGCTTCAACGGATCGGTCCTGTTCGGCCGCTATCCGCACACCTTCGTGGTGCTGAAAGGGACGGTCGAGCGCACCGGCGAGGTGGTGGACGAGAATTACGGCTTCACCGCAAAGAAAGTCACCACCGCAATCCTCAATGGCCCGGTCGAGCATGACGTGATGGTCGAGGAAGACAAATATATCCGCAAGACCAACCGCCACTTCACCGTGACGATCAGCGAGGACCAGCTGAAGCAGGTGCGCGCCACCATGCGCAAATGGCGCGACGCACCGGGCAAATATTACGATCTGGACAACCGCAATTGCATCCATTTCGTCGGCGCGATGGCGCAGATCGTCGGGATCAAGGTCGATTACCCGAAGAAGATGCTGCGCCGCCCGAAAAAGTGGCTCAACTATATTGCGGAGAAAAACCCGCATTTGGGCGCGAAACGGATCAAGT
>JAHDDJ010000162.1 GCA_020629385.1 Erythrobacter sp. | reverse complement strand
GCAGATTGATCGTCACTTTCTTGCCGACAATCAGCGAATAGGATTTCATCCCGAAGTCCCGGCGATTGATACTCGTCACGCCGGTGAGGGTGATCGTTTCTTCAGGATTCACTGTTGCCGGAGCCTTGTCGAAAGTCACATTCAGCACCACCGGCTTGGTAACACCGCGCGCCGTAAGCTGGCCTTTCACAATACCGCTTCGTGCGCCTGCCATCGTGAGGGTATCACCCTTGAAGCGCACTGTGGGATATTTGCTGACCCAGAAGAACTTTTCGCTGCGAAGCCGCTCGGTCGTCAGTTTGTCGGACGCCGTCAGAGCTCGCGCATCAAGCGATACGTCGAGTACCAGATCCTGAAGGCGGGCCGGTTCAATCGTGACCGAGCCGGACATGCTGGGAAAGCGCGCTGTTTTGCTACCTATGCCCAGAAAGGCAACTTTGGCAGAGACTGCGCTACCTGCCGGATCGACGCGGTATTGCTGCAGATTCGTCGCTCCGGTCAGGAGCAGAAGCAGCGCTGGTGCGACGATCCGGAAGGCGCGCATGGATTAACTGGTCACAGCTGGCGCGGTGCTCGCGGCGGTCGGGATGTCGATAAACACCCCGGCACCTGGACCAAGCGGCAGGTCGAGTACGACCCAGCCGATTGCCATGGCGATACCCGCAACCAACAATCCGATCGAATAGGGCAGCATGGTTGCGGCTAGACTTCCCAGCCCGAAATCCTTTTGCCAACGCTGGCAGAAAATCAGGATCAGCGGGAAGTAGACCATCAGCGGTGTGATGATATTGGTTGCGCCATCGCCCACGCGGTAGGCCGCCGTTGCCATTTCTGGCGAGATTCCCAGCAGCATCAGCATTGGGACAAGCACCGGGGAAAGCAGTGCCCATTTCGCGCTGGCCGAGCCAACGAAGATGTTGAGCAACGCCGAAACAAGAATGATCGCAGCCAGCAATGCCCATGCGGGCAGGCCCGAATTGCCGAGGAAGTCCGCACCTTCCACTGCCAGAATCAGGCCTAGATTTGACCAGGCAAACATTGCCACAAAATGCGCCGCCGCAAAGGCAAGAACGAGGTAATAGGCGAGGTCTTCCATCGCGCCGCTCATCATTTTGACGAGACCGCGATGGTCATCAATGGTGCCAGCCGCCTTGCCGTATGCCCAGCCTGCGAGCAGGAACAGCAAGAAGAACCCGCCAACAAGGCTTTGATAGAATGGCGTTAGCCGCGCTTCGGCGCTCGCGCTTTCATCGATCAGCGGTGTGCCCGGGCCGAAGGTAAAGGCCAGCCACAAAGCCACTACGCCCAGCACAGCAAGACCGGCCCAGCGCAGACCTTTGCGCTCGCCATCGGTAAGATCGCGGTCGGTCTGCTCTTCGGCATCGGCGCGGCCGGCGCGGGCCGGGTCCCACTTGCCGAGGCGCGGTTCGATGATCTTGTCGGTTACGTACCAGATGACAGGCAGGAAGATGAACGTCATCGCGGCGATGAAGTACCAGTTACCCGCGATATTGGCGGTGAAATCGCCGAACACCGTTTCGACCGCTGCCTCGGTAATGCCGAACAGCAGCGCGTCCAGCTGGCCCGGGAAAAGGTTGGCGGAAAAGCCGCCCGACACACCGGCAAAAGCCGCAGCGATGCCTGCAATCGGATGCCTGCCAGCTGCGTGAAAGATGATACCAGCCAGCGGGATAAGCACCACATAGGCAGCGTCCGCCGCCAGATTGCCCAGCATACCCACCAGCGTCACGATAGGCGTCAGCAGAAATACGGGAGCATTGCGAACGCCTGCCCGCATCGCGGTGCCGAACAGACCGGCACGCTCTGCCACACCTGCACCCAGCATCACGACCAGAACATAGCCAAGCGGGTGGAAGTGGGTGAATGTCTTGGGCATTTCGACCCACAGGCGCTGGATATTCTCAGCTGATATCAAACTGGTTGCGGTAATCACCCGCGCTTGACCGGTCGCCTCGTCAATTTCGGTAGGGTGCGCGGCGGACCAGCCCATCACGCTGGCAAGGATCGAAATGACGATCAGACCGGCGATCAGCCAGAAGAACAGAAAAACCGGATCAGGCAGCTTGTTGCCGCTCCGTTCGATCCAGCCCAGAATACCCTTTTGCTCGCTTGACGGAGCGACTGCCTCACTCATCCTGTATCCCTTTATCCTCTGGCTCTTTGGCCGGTGCTCTTTCGCTAGACGGGTGTTCGCGTTTACACCAGCCCTATGGCTAAGCTGTATTTCTATTACGCCAGCATGAATGCGGGCAAGTCCACCACGCTTCTGCAGGCAGATTTTAACTACCGCGAGCGCGGTATGCATACAATGCTGTGGACCGCGAAGCTGGATGACCGGTCGGACAACGCCGCGATCGAAAGCCGTATCGGTCTGGGGGCAGATGCGCATCGCTATGCTGCTGAGACCGACATCTGGACAGAAGTGATGGCGGCGCATGGCGAGAAACCGATAAATTGCGTGCTGGTCGACGAGGCGCAGTTCCTGTCGAAAGAGCAGGTCTGGCAATGTGCAAGACTCGCCGATGAAGGCGGCATTCCGGTGCTGTGCTATGGCCTTAGAACCGATTTTCAGGGGGAGCTTTTCCCCGGTTCCGCCGCGTTGCTTGGCATTGCCGACACTCTGGTAGAGCTGAAAGCTGTCTGCCACTGCGGCAAGAAAGCCAGTATGAATCTGCGCGTCGACGCAGATGGCAAGGCCGTGAAAGCAGGCGCGCAAACCGAGATTGGCGGCAATGACCGTTATGTCGCGCTGTGCCGCAAGCATTTCAGCGAGGCGCTGAATGGATGACTTGTCCGGCGAGTTAAAGCGCGGCCGCGTGCTTTTGCAGCCACTGGCGGAGCATCACCTTGCCCCGCTCAAGGAAGCCTGCGCGCAGGACACCGAGATTTGGGATATCTATCCTGTCAATATGCTGGGCGACGGGTTCGAAGCCGCAATTGCCGCCTTTCACTCGTTTGAAAACTGGGTGCGGTTTGCGGTCATTGATACCGCCGATGACAAGGTGGTCGGCATGACCAACTATATCAATCCGGACCAGTTCGGAGTCGTGGAGATCGGCGGAACCTATATTGCGCCTGACGTTCGCGGCAGCGGCTTTAATTCCGTTATGAAAGCGCTGATGATCGAACATGCGTTTGCGTGTGGATACCGGAAAATCCGGTTCAACATCGACACCCGCAACACACGTTCGATGGCGGCAGTCACGAAGCTAGGGGCAGTTCGCGAAGGCACTCTGCGGCAGGACCGGATTACATGGACGGGGTTCATCCGCGATACGGCGGTGTTCGGATTGCTCAAAGACGAATGGGCTGGTTGAGTAGCCTGACGCTCCCTACATTGGCGGTATGAGTGAAACGCTGATCTATGCCGCTGTTCTGATCCCGAGCCTGATTATCGCAATTGTGTTCCATGAAGTCGCGCATGGCTGGGCTGCGCTGGCTTTGGGTGATCCGACTGCGAAAGAGCGCAACCGTTTGAGCTTCAATCCGATCCGGCATGTCGATCCAGTCGGGACCCTGTTGGTGCCCGGCTTGCTGGCGATTGCCCAAGGACCGATCTTCGGTTGGGCGAAGCCGGTGCCGGTTGTCGCACAAAGGCTGCGCAATCCGCGCTACGGGATGATGCTGGTGGCGGCTGCAGGACCAGCGATGAACTTCTTCCTCGCACTGGTCGGAGCCGTTCTTTACGGCGCGTTATTTGCCGGACTGACCAACGAAACTCAGGGCGCGTATCTTACATTCGTCGAGGCAGTGCAGTATTTCGTGCTGATCAACATCTTCTTTGGCCTGTTCAATTTGCTGCCGATCCCGCCATTTGACGGCTCGCATATTGTCGAAGGTTTGTTGCCGACCAGTCTGGCGCGCCAATACCGTGCGCTGCGGCCTTATGGTATGCTGGCATTTTTCCTGATTGTCGCGCTGAGCTGGTTTGCGCCTGGCCTCGGCGTGATCGAGAATGTCATTATCCCGCCGGTGTTCTGGGTAATGGAACAGTATATGGCGGTTTCTGCTATAGTAGCAGGAGCCAGCTAGCTGGCGGACACAGCATCTACGAAGCGTGCCTTGGGATGGGCTTCGAGCAATTTGGACTGCCATTTCTCGCGGTCATCGCGTGCCACGCAACAGACAATGCATCCGCCAAATCCGCCACCTGTGAGGCGCGCCCCGATTGCGCCGATACTGATGGCATCCTCTACCAACGCATCAATCGGCGGGATCGACATTTCGAAGTCATCGCGCATGGATGCATGGCTGGCGACCATCAATGCGCCAAACTGGCAGATATCGCCTGCTTCCAGCGCCTCTATTGATGCCAGAACCCGGCGATGCTCGGTTGCGCAATGCATCGCACGTTTGCGCACAGTATCGCCCACTTGCGCTGCTTCAGAAATGAACTCGGGGTCCAGCAGACACAATTGCTCGGTGCCGAATGCGGCCTTGGCGGCGTCGCATTCTTCCTTCCGCGCTTTGTAGCGGCCATCCGTCAGCTTGCGCGTGTGGCCGCTATGGATGACGACCATGTCGTGCGTTTTGGGTAGCTGGACGACGCGATATTCGAGAGACTGAGTATCGAGCGCCATGGCTTCACCGGGCTTAGCAATCGCAACAGCCATCTGGTCCATGATGCCGCAAGGCACACCCATAAATTCATTCTCGACGCGGCGTGCGGCTACGGCGATGTCCGTGTCACCAAGATCAGCATTGGCGATCTCACGGGCCGCTTTCAGCACGGTAACGATCAGAGCCGCTGATGAGGATAGCCCGGAACCGGCGGGTATGGTCGACTGGATCGAGACATCCGCGCCGCCTTCAAGCAAGCCGAGCTTCACAGCTTCCTGAACTGCGCCAACTGCAGGGTCAGACCAGTGGCC
>JAHDDJ010000161.1 GCA_020629385.1 Erythrobacter sp. | reverse complement strand
TGAAAGTGCGGGTGAAGAAAGAAATCGTCACCATGGGGCAGCCAGACCTTGATCCAGTGGGCGATGTCGGCACCTATGTTACGGCAGAAGACTGGAACGATCTGATTGCCGACCCGGACACCATCGTGATTGATACGCGCAACGATTACGAGGTGGGCATTGGCACTTTCAAAGGCGCAATCGACCCGGAAACACAAAGCTTTCGCGAATTTCCCGAATGGTTCCGCCAGAAGCGTGCAGAATTTGAACGCGATGGCAAAATGCCCAAAGTCGCCATGTTCTGCACCGGCGGTATTCGCTGCGAAAAATCCACTGCCTTCCTGCGCAGCGAAGGCGTAGAAGATGTGTTTCACCTTAAAGGCGGTATCCTCAAATATCTCGAATCCGTGCCGGAGCAGGAAAGCCTGTGGGAAGGCGAATGTTTCGTTTTTGATGAGCGCGTCAGCGTGACGCACGGTCTTGGCGTCGGTTCACATACATTGTGCCGAGCATGCCGGAACCCCATCGGGCCAGAGGATCTGAAATCCGACCTGTTTGAGGAAGGCATCTCCTGCCCCAATTGCTATCACACCCGCACCGAAGAACAGCGCGCCCGCTATGCCGAACGGCAGAAACAAGCACGATTGGCCCGCGAGCGCGGGGAACCGCATATCGGTCTCGGACGTCCTGAAGATATGAAACCCGCTAAGAAAAATCCGGACGAGAGCGATGGCTGACCCGGTCCTCTACAGCTTCCGCCGCTGCCCCTATGCAATGCGGGCACGCATGGCGCTGGCGATCAGCGGAACCAAGGTGGAAACGCGCGAAGTCGTGCTACGTGACAAGCCACAAGCCATGCTCGATGTGTCGGCGAAAGGTACCGTCCCGGTGCTGGTCCTGGAAGACCGGACTGTGATCGATGAAAGCATTGACGTGATGCGCTGGGCTTTGGAACGCAATGATCCCGAGAACTGGCGCGATGGTGACGACGCTGAACTGCTCGCTGCGATTGATGGCCCGTTCAAGCATCATCTCGATCGCTACAAATATTCCACGCGGCACGATAGCGATCCGCAGGAACATCGCGCAGCGGCCTATGAGATTTTGGAGCAGATGGATGCGAGGCTGGCGCAATCCTCTTTTCTCTGCGGCGACACGCGCACTCTGATCGACATCGCGACTTTCCCGTTCATCCGGCAATTCGCCAATGCCGACCGCGCATGGTTTGACGCGCAGCCCATCCCGCATTTGCAGACATGGCTGAAAGGTCTCATCGATAGCGAGCTGTTCGCGCGCATCATGGTCAAGCGCGACCAGTGGAAACCCGAAGCCGCTTGACCTATTCGCCCGATTGACGTCATCTGAGAATATGGATCAGGGCGAACGCATTTCGGTTATTCAGGCGATTTTTGCCTGTGATCATGCAGAAGCCGCAAAGCTGAGCGATGCGCTGCGGCTGATCGAGGCATCCCCCTCGGATACGATTGCCTTTCAGGGTGATCCGGCCGAGCATTGCCAGTTTGTTGTTTCCGGTACGGTAGGTTTGCACGCGTTAGGGAGCGAAGGGCAATATACGCAGGTCGCAACCGTCGAGCCCGGTGAGGTTTTCGGTGCGTTCCCTGACCCTGCAACACATAGTGTCGAGGCCGTTGCCCAGAAAGCCGTACAAATGCTCGTCATCGGCACCAGCCAGTTGCGCGAATTGTCACGCGAACATGCCGCAGTAGCATCGGGCTTGGCGGGCCTGTATGCAGAGCAACTCAGGAATGTGATAGGCAGGCTGGCAGCACGCGTAACCTTATCGGCCAGAGGGCGCGTGTTTGGCGAATTGCTGGCGCTTGGCGATGCGAGCGGTACGATTTCGCCCGCTCCGGTCGTGACTGCTCTGGCAGTGAAAGCGCAAACCACGCGCGAAACCGCATCGCGCGCGGTCAGCTATCTTGAGAAGCGCGGTATCCTTGTCCGCGACGGCAAGGAATGGCGCGTAACCTCGCCGCGCATGCTGGAAGAATTGGCGATCTAGGGCCGCGTGATCCGGTATAGCGGGTCCATCCCCCCGACCCAGCGCATATCGCCCAAATTCTCGATAGCCAATTCCGGGTCGTGATCCAGTAAGGCAAAGGCACCCGCAAGGCTGGCATTGATGCTGCCAGCATCGGTACATTCTAGCATGGAATCGAGGCGGTTATGCGCAACTTCGGGAATCCCGTCACCGTGAACCGGCAGATAATCGATTGCCGATGCAGATGCGGTTTGCATCAGAGCCACATGGGCTTCGGCAATATCGGTGAAGTACCGGATTCCCTCTGACGTCTTGACCAGCATTGTGCAGGAGCACGATCTCTTGCCGCGCTGCGATGATTTGAGACGCTCGGCCCTTAAAGTAGCCGCGCCTTCGGGCCAGCGAACCACATCATCGCTTGCACCGATGATGCGCAAGCGGCGGGTAGATGATCGCACATGCTGTGCATTGTGTAACGCCATGCCGTGTGCAACTGCTTCAGCCAGCGTAACAGCCGACGGATTGGGCCCTTGCGAAAAATCGAGGCATTCGACAGAGCTGGCTTCGCCCATAAGCCGGTCGAAACGCGGCAACCATTGCTCGCCAAAAGCAGCCACTGACTGTTGGCGGAACGTCGCTTCGTCACAGGGCAGAAGCACATGCAATTCTGCGCCACGATCCAGCAAAGCCTCGGCGATCCAGATATCCGCGCCCGCCGCAAGAGCGCCATATCCGAAGCCGATATTCTCTGCTTCGAGCCATTCCGCAATCCGGTCCTGCACTGCGGCGTCCTGGTCCGCGACATGGATAATGCCTGCAAAATGCAGCGAGCGCGGCGGGCGTATCTGCTCCAGCCAAGCCGTATCGCAGCCCAGTTCCTCACACAGCAATTCAAACTGGCCGAGCGTTGCTGCGTGATCTTCCCACGCGGCAGGCTGCTTTCTGATCGCCTCGCGCAGCGCCGCACGTGCCTCTGTCTCCTGCCCCAGCAGCAACAAAGCCTCTGCCCGGGTTGCGCCCAGCCAATAGGGCGTTTCGGCTTCATCAGGATTGGCATCCAGAGCGTCCAGCACTTGCTTGGCCAGCGTTCGGGATTGCCCGGATTGTCCGGCCAAAAGAGACAGTGACGCCGCGTTGATCAGAGGATAGCTGCCCTGCGCCACTGCACCGGCCTTGGCATACAGAGCCGCTGCCTCGCCAAACAGACGCGCCCGCTCCGACCCGCTAGCGCGTTTCGCCCGGTCCTTGACCAGCCGCCCCTGCAGCGTCAGCGACCGGACATCACCTACGGCATCGAGCAGACCATGCTGCTCCATCATAGCCCAAGCCCGCTCGAGCGATCCCGAGCGGGCAAGGCGGATTATCTGGGTGTGGGGGGTCATGCGATAAAGCGACCTTTAAGGATCAACATGCATGTTGCTTGCTGATGTCGGTGGATGAATGCCACCATGATTGAAAATGGGCGCTTTCTTCATCACAAGATGGCGGTGATGGGGTTCTTTGAACACGGGACTCAGATTACCGGGCAAGTCTTCAAAGTCGAACATGAATGGCAATCGTCCGACGGCATGATGGTTTGTCGTTCCATCCAGATCGCCAATTGATTTAGTAATGTCGATCTTGAACGCCACGATAGTCTTGTCCAGATCATTGCCGTAGGTATCGTTGGTTCTCTCATATACGTGCCGAGAGGAAACGACTTTGCATCTTCCACGACCACGGACAGGCATATCTGCGACGCCCTTATTGGCAAAGAAAGTTCCCTTGTCCGACAATGTATCCGGCAAACGGACAATTACCCACGCCTGCGTGTCTTTTGGGAACCGCATATCGAGCCCGCCTGGCGCATGCGCATAAGAAGTCTGTGTCCATCCTGCTGCAGGTAGTGCAGCCAAGTCGCCGCGCACGTCGGCCACAGCACTGTCGCGATCTACCCCACTGTTGAAGGTCTTCACAAACACTGCAGCGTTTTGAAATTCTGCCATTTCATTCGCATCTTCTCCGACGAGAAAAAGGTAAGCTGTCTTTGGCTTAGTTTCCATCATTCAATCCTTTCAGTTTGTTCCTGTAATATTCCAGCTTCTGTTTCCGTTCTTCTTGTGCGGGATCCATTGTGACCAACCGTTCCGCAATGATGATAGCTTCCGTCATCATCGTGATCTGGTCGTCGAGGCCATATCGTTCCGAAAGAAAGCCGAGTATTTCCATGCGTTGTGACGCAATTTTCCGGTTGTCTGGGTTTTCGGCCATAAGACGTTCTGAGAGCGTCAGCGCATTTCGCCGCCGTTCTGTGGCCTTGGCCGCGTCTCCTGATTGTTCCAGCGCTTCACTTTCCCACATCAAATTGAACGCAAGATTGTAAGGATCAAGTGAGGCTGGCCCTTCCACTTGGGCAAGCTTCGCTCCAACATCAGTTGCAGACGCACACCAGACAAGCGTTTCGTCGTTTACCGCCTTGCCAAGGGCATCCATCGCGCAAAGGTTGCCGGCCAATAGCGTGATCGTTCTTTGCACTTCGACATCGTGTTTCTTCGAGTCTTTGAGGCGGTCAAGTAACGCCCAGCTTTCGGCGAGCCCTGTCCGCGCCGCATCGTTGTTACCAGTTTTCTGGTCTAGCACCGCCAGCCGGTTCAAGCTGCGTGCATGATCGAATTGGCGTTCGGAACTGTCAGGATCGTCGGCCAACAGGCTGGATGTTGTGCGCAAGCGTTCTTCATAATTGCGGCGGGCAAGAGCGAAATCCCTGCGGCTCTCTGCATCTTCACCCAGATTGCCTATCACCCGCGCGCGGCGAGCCAGACTGTCAGGCGGCAGAGTTTCAAGGCTACCCTGATCTTCGTAGAACTGAAGCGCTCGCTGGTTCGCTTTCGTCAGCACCGACACGCCCGCTGTGCCCTCCAAATCCTCTCTGAGGTC
>JAHDDJ010000160.1 GCA_020629385.1 Erythrobacter sp. | reverse complement strand
CACGATCGACACCTGCATCGGATAGCTGATGGAGCTGTAGTGCGGGTTGTAATTGATAAAGACAAAGCCGCGCGCCTGATCAATCGCGTGGAACAGGGGGTTCCAGTCGAACATCGCCAGCATGAAGCCCGGCATGGTGTTGGCGACGAACATCTTGCCCGATGCGATCATGTTGGCGCGGGCATAGATCGACGAGGCGATCGACACGAAGCCGGGGAACCACGGTTTGAGTGACAGAAAGATGATTCCAACGGCCACGCCCGAAAACCACGCCAGAAGGATCATACCCATGGCACCGACCGGATCGTGGATCGTCACGGGGCTGAAAATGACGTGGTAGAGGTAAAGCACCACGGCCATCGACAGCAGCTGGATATAGAGGGACGCCATCGCCGCCGACGTGATCGAAATGATCGTGTTCATCGGCGCGTGTTTCATCATGGCGGATGCAGGCCCTTCCGCCTTCAACACCGCGCCCATGGCTTTGGTGTGGGTCAGAAACAGGAAGATGCCCGACATGATATAAAGCAGGAAGTCACCGCGGATCGCTGTGCCCTTCAGGCCGAGAATCGAGAACATGAAGTAGAAGGCGGTCACAAACACGATGGTTTGCATCATGTTCATGATCAGTCCCACAAGCGCGTTGCGGTGATCCTTACGCACCTCACGCACGATGGAATGATAAATCAATTCCAGCAGGTTCAGGGCCGACCGTGAACGGGTCATGGTGCGTCGTGCTTCGAACATATTTGCCTGCCTTTGGCGGTTGCGTGCCCCTTTTGGCACGAAAATCTTGCCGTTCCTTTACCCCCAGATCATAAGGGGCCAAAGAACACGGATCAATGAAAACA
The DNA here is from genome assembly GCA_020629385.1 of Erythrobacter sp. Lineage (GTDB taxonomy): Bacteria > Pseudomonadota > Alphaproteobacteria > Sphingomonadales > Sphingomonadaceae > Pontixanthobacter. The sequence goes on along the minus strand of JAHDDJ010000160.1, from coordinate 4,071 downwards.
CCCGTGATGCACATTTTTGACAAAGGTATGTGATGGATTTCGACAAGCTGACCGAAGTGATGCGCAAACTGGCTTTGGAAGCCGGGGACATCATCATGGACATTTACAACGCCGACGATTTCGAAGTGAAATCCAAGAGTGACGACAGCCCCGTGACGGCAGCAGACGAGGCGGCGGATGCTCATATCTCGGCCGGTTTGCGGGCTGCATTCCCTGATGTGACGCTTGTGACCGAAGAGCAATCGGACAGCCACAGCCAGACGGCCAATACTTTCCTGATCGTTGATCCGCTCGATGGCACCAAGGAATTCATCCACCGCCGTGGCGATTTCACGGTGAACATTGCCTACGTCGAAGATGGCGCACCGCGTCGCGGGGTTGTCTATGCCCCCGCCAAGGGGCGTCTGTTCTACACGAATGCAGCCGGTGTCTCTGTCGAAGAGGTGGGTGAGTTGGACAAGGAAACCATCGGCACCACTGTGCCGATTTCTGTCAGCAGCCCCGATAACAACGGTTTGATGGTTGTGGCGTCCAAATCGCACCGCGATCAGGCGACGGATGACTACATCAACAAGTATGCGGTCAACGATATGAAAAGTGCCGGATCTTCGCTCAAGTTCTGCCTTGTTGCGACAGGTGAGGCGGACATCTACCCGCGCGTTGGTCGCACGATGGAGTGGGACACGGCGGCCGGTCACGCAGTCCTGACCGGTGCAGGTGGTCACGTTGTGCGCTTCGACGACCATATGCCGCTGGCCTACGGGAAAGAGGATTTCGCGAATCCGTTCTTCATTGCCTATGCCCCCGGTGTTGAGCTGAAGCTGCCCTGATGGCCGTCCTGGTCGTCATTCCGGCCCGCTTTGCGTCCACCCGATATCCAGGCAAGCCCTTGGTCGAGTTGCGCGGTGTATCCGGTGAAGCCAAAAGTCTGATCCGCAGATCGTGGGATGCAGCGATGGCTGTGTCGGGTGTGGACCGTGTGGTGGTCGCCACTGATGACGACCGGATCAAGGACGCAGCGGAGGCATTCGGCGCGGAGGTCGTGATGACGTCCGAGGCCTGTAAGAATGGCACCGAACGCTGTGCGGAGGCTTTGGACGCGCTGGGCGGCGGGTACGACATCGTTGTGAACCTGCAAGGCGATGCACCTTTGACGCCTGCGTGGTTCATCGAAGATCTGGTCGCAGGCCTGTCCGCCAATCCGGTCGCCGAAGTCGCGACACCCGTTCTGCGCTGCGATGGTGCCGCCCTCAACAGTCTTCTGGAAGACCGTCGGGCAGGGCGTGTCGGTGGAACGACGGCCGTTTTCGGTGCCGATCACAACGCGCTCTATTTCTCGAAAGAGGTGATTCCATTCACTGCAGAGGATTTTGCCGACAGTGATGAAACACCGGTGTTCCATCATGTTGGTGTCTACGCCTATCGGCCATCGGCTCTCGCGGCCTACCCTCGATGGGACAGCGGGCCGTTGGAGGCGTTGGAAGGGTTGGAGCAGCTCCGATTCTTGGAACGGGGCGCGCATGTGCTTTGTGTGGAGGTCGAGGCCCGCGATCGACAATTCTGGGAACTTAATAACCCGGAAGACGTTTCAAAGATTGAGAAAATGTTGTGCAACATGGGGCACGACTGACCTCAAAGGGGTCTGGAATACCCGTCATTCCCCTTTACGCACTTTGATTGCTATCTAGAACAGTGGTAAGACTGCCCTTGGGGGCGCTTTGTTTATTATTGAAGGCCGAACATGAAGAAACGTGTCACCAAAGCCATTTTCCCTGTTGCGGGAATGGGAACTCGGTTCCTGCCAGCCACCAAATCCGTTCCCAAGGAAATTATGACCTTGGTGGACCGCCCCCTTATCCAATATGCCATCGACGAAGCGCGTGCCGCCGGCATCAAGGAATTCATCTTCGTTACATCCCGCGGGAAGTCCGCGCTGGAAGACTATTTCGACAATGCGCCCGAGCTTGAGAACACCCTGCGCAAGAAGGGCAAGACCGAGCTTCTGGAAGAACTTAAGAACACCAACATGGACAGCGGCGCGATTGCCTACATCCGTCAGCACAAGGCGCTGGGCCTTGGTCACGCGGTCTGGTGCGCCCGCCGCTTGGTGCACAACGAACCCTTCGCGGTTATTCTGCCTGATGACGTGATTGCCGCTGAAAAGCCCTGTCTTCAGCAAATGGTCGAAGCCCATGAGGAAACGGGCGGCTGCATGGTTGCCGCCATGGAAGTGCCTGAGGACAAGGCCTCCGCCTACGGTGTGATCGACATCAAGGAAGACATGGGGTCCTGCGTGTCGGTCAAAGGATTGGTTGAAAAGCCGCCAGCCGACGAGGCACCGTCCAACTTGGCCGTGATCGGACGTTATATCCTGACGCCGAAGGTGATGCAGAACCTCAATAAGATCAAAACCGGTTCGGGTGGTGAAATCCAGCTGACCGATGCGATCGACGCCGAACTTCGGGAAGGACGTGATGTCTTTGGATATCGGTTCCGTGGGCAGCGTTTTGATTGCGGGTCCAAAGCGGGCTTCTTGCAAGCCACGGTCGCCTTTGGTTTGGCGCGGAATGACTTGCACGTCGAGTTTGACTCCTACTTGCGCGAACTGATGTCCATGCGGCAAGCGGCGCAGTAACTGACGCCTTTGTTTCCCTTCGACGCCTCTGCTGACCAGCGCGAACGTTCCGCGTTGGCCGAGGCCGTGTTCTCCTACCGGATGCGCTGGAAACGTCGGCGGTTGTTGTACCGGTCCTGGAAACGTCGCAACGAGTTGACCCGTAAGGCGGGGGGTAATGTACCAGACGCAGGCGTTCTGGTCTTTGCCACTCTGCGCAACGAAATGCTGCGGCTGGACTATTGGCTGTCCCATTACCGCGCCTTGGGAGTTGCCCACTTCCTGATCGTTGACAACGACAGCACCGACGGTACCGCGGAGTTTCTGGCCGAGCAGTCGGATGTTTCGCTTTGGTCGACACCCAATAGCTACAAGGCTTCCCGCTTTGGCGTCGACTGGTTGACCTGTCTGCAATGGCGTTACGGGGTTGGACGGTGGTGCTTGACTGTCGATGCAGATGAACTGCTGATCTATCCCGGGGTCGAGCAGCGCTCCCTGCCTGACTTGACGGCACATCTGGACCAGACGGGGCGCGCATCTTTCGGGGCGTTGATGCTTGATCTCTATCCCAAGGGGTCGGTTGGCGGCGTTGATTATGCGCGCGGGCAGGATCCCCTAGAGGTTATCCCGTGGTTTGATGCTGATAATTACCGCGCCAAGGTGCATCCGGTGTTCGATAACCTCTGGATTCAGGGCGGTGTCCGCGACCGCGTCTTTTTCGGAAGCCAGCCGGAACGGGCGCCGACACTCAACAAGACGCCTTTGGTCAAATGGCAAAAAGGCTATGCCTATGTCACCTCGACCCATCAGATTTTGCCACGTAGGCTGAGTGACGTGTACGACCTTGGCAGCGGGGATCGTGTGTCCGGTGTTCTGCTCCATACAAAGTTTCTGCCGAATATTGCCGCGAAGTCGGCGGAAGAAGTCGGGCGCAAGCAGCACTTTGAGAACAGCGACCTATATCAACCCTATTACGCGGCCTTGATGGAGGAGCCGGATTTATGGTCGCCCGCGTCTGTTCGGTACGAGGGTCCGGACCAGCTGGAGCGACTCGGACTGATGACGCGGGGCAACTGGAACTGACGAGACAAGGGGCAAAGGTTGCCTAATCTTCCCCGTTGTTTATTGAATGGAAACAGTAGGCAGTGTTTGTCTGTGTTTTCAATGGTGTGTTAACCACATAGCGGGTACGAAAATGCATCCCTTTGGGAGCGAGCAGGAAGGACCACATTGGGCGCCTTGCAATCATATCGGCTTCGCCTTCAGCGAAAACGCTGGCACCTGCGTGCGCGGCGCAAAAGTCGTGAGTTGCAGGTCGTCAGCGACAAGACCGACCAGATTAAGCCGAACGACATTCTCGTCTTTTCCACCTTCCGCAACGAAGACATCCGGCTTCCATATTTCCTGAAGTACTACCGCGACTTGGGCGTCGATCATTTCATCATGGTCGACAACGA
>JAHDDJ010000159.1 GCA_020629385.1 Erythrobacter sp. | reverse complement strand
GTCCTGGATAACTTCAAGCATTACTATGTGAGCGAAGAAGAAATCGACAAGCTTCTGGCGAAGGGCGAGGGATGGTTGTCCGAGCATCCCGATAAGGAACTCATCACGCGCCGCGCCTTGAAGCATCGCCGCTCATTGATGAACATGGCCCTCGCCCGCCTTGAAGAAACGGCGCTGCGGGAAGAAGAACCGGAGGAAGCTCCGAAGATCAAGCCTGAAGAGCAGCTTGAAAAGCCATTGCGCTTGCATGCCTTGCGGTTGGATACGGTGGCAGAGGTGCTTAGGCAGAACAATGTCGCTTCGGTTCTCGATCTGGGATGCGGCGAAGGCAAGTTGATGTCGCGGCTGATCAAGGAGCGCGGTCTGGCGCGCATTGTTGGCGTGGATGCGTCAGTAAGAACTCTGGAAACGGCGCATCGCAAGCTGCGACTGCATCAGGCAGGGGACGCCATGGCCGAGCGCGTGTCGCTGCAGATGGGCAGCCTGACTTATGGGGACAGGCGCTGGCAGGGCTTTGATGCCGCAACACTGGTCGAGGTGATCGAACATATCGAACCATACCGCTTGTCGGCGCTTGTTCTCTCGCTCTTTGCCGATGCCCGCCCACGTATGGTGGTGATGACGACACCCAACAGCGAATATAATGTGCTGTTCGACGGTCTGAAGGACGGCAAACTGCGCCATCCGGATCACCGGTTCGAATGGACCCGAGCGGAATTCGAAACCTGGGCCAATATGGTGGCTGAAGAACATGGCTATAGCGTCAGTTTCACGCCTTTGGGGCCGGTTGACGACACCCATGGCGGCCCATCGCAGATGGCTGTGTTCAAACAGGAGGGTGCAGTATGAGCCTGCCTGTTTTTGTCCCATCGGTAGCGCCGGATATCGAAGCGATCATTCAATCCAAGCTAACTGCCTTAGAGGCCGATCATGGTGTGCGTATCCTCTTTGCCATCGAAAGCGGCAGCCGTGCCTGGGGATTTCCATCGCCCGACAGCGATTACGATGTGCGGTTCATCTATGCCCGCCAACCTGACTGGTATCTCAGCATTGAGCCCGGTCGTGATGTCATAGAACTGCCCATCGAAGGCGACTGGGACATCAACGGTTGGGATGTTCGCAAAGCGCTTGGCCTTCTTATCAAGCCCAATCCGGTGATGCTGGAATGGCTGTCGAGCCCGATCCGGTATCGCTGGAATGAAGCGGTCTGTAACCGTCTGGTCCAATTTGCGGACAAAACCACATTTGGCGAAAGCTGCCTGCATCACTATCGCAATTTGGCGGTGAAGCAATGGGACAAGCATGTCGGGGACAACCCAGATGTGTCTTTGAAGAAATACTTTTATATCCTGCGGCCCGCTCTGGCGATTTCATGGATCAGGCAAAACCCCTCGGTCCAGCCGCCTATGAACATGCAGGCGCTTGTTGACGGACAGTCTCTGGACCCGGAACTCGTCGAACATATCGAAGGGCTACTGGTCCTGAAATCCGCCGCCAAGGAAATAGGGCGTGGTGCTCGTATTCCTATGATTGATGCTTTTATTCACGATCAGATTGCTTGGGCTGAAGTCGTGGCAAAACAGGAAGAACGGCCAGACTTGATGGATGAAGGCGACGAATTGTTGCGGTTAATCTTGAGAGGGGATTTGTGATGGTTGCACCACATGAGCGCGCAGATTGGCCATTCTTCCGGTGCAGCCCTACAACGCTATTTCTTAAGCCCGAGAATATGCTGCAAGCAATTCAAACATTGGAAAAGACTGAGTATCACGTTTGCCATATTGATTGCTCTTCAGACGCTTCATTTCTTGCATCAGTTGTCAGAGAGCTGAAGTGGGAAGCCCAGTTTGGGTATTGCCCAGATGTGCTGAATCTTGACGCGCTGAATGATGCTGTAAGGTCTGAGCCGTTTGACACTGCAGACGACACAGTTGTTGTCCTGAACGATTTTCAGAAGCTTTGGGACAGAGAAGAGCGACAGGGCTTTCACGTATTGGACATATTTACCTGCGCGTCGCGTGACTATCTGCTTTATGGCAAGCGCCTGCTTACTTTTGTGCATGTGTCAAATCCCAGATTTGAGACACCGCAACTTGGTTCGCTTCCCGCCTGGTGGAATGCCCGCGAGTGGTTTCATAAAGACCGAGGAATTTAAACGATGACCAAGATCTCCGTCCCCGACTTTGCTCTCGTTGTTCTGATCGGCGCCACCGGCTCGGGCAAGTCCAGCTTTGCGCGCAAGCATTTTCTGGAAACCGAGATTGTGTCTTCTGATGCCTGCCGGGCGATTGTATCCGACGATGAAACCGATCTTGCTGCAACTGTCGATGCTTTTGATCTGCTCAATTACACTGCTGCCATTCGTTTGAAGCGCCGGTTGCTGACGGTTATTGACGCCACATCAGTGAAACGTGAGGATCGGGCGAAGCTTGTGCAACTGGCACGCAAATACCATGCGCTTCCGGTGGCGCTGGTGCTCGATATCGACCCTAAGATTTGCCATGAACGCAATCAAAACCGCCCCATCCGCGATTTTGGTGAACACGTGGCGCGTAATCATACCAAGGCACTCAGACGCGGCGTGCGCGGCTTGCAGAAAGAGGGCTTCCGCCAAGTTCAGATCATGAAATCCCCAGAGGAAGTGGGTGCGCTGGAGATTGTGCGTGAACCCCTATGGACGGACAATCGCGCTGATCATGGTCCCTTCGATATCATCGGAGACATCCACGGCTGCTTTGATGAGTTGACCGAATTGCTTGGAAACCTCGGATACTCGATAGACCCATTCGAAGCGGGTTCCGAAGACCTGATCCGCGCCCGCCATCCGGAAGGCCGTACAGCGTTCTTTGTCGGCGATATCACCGACCGGGGTCCGCGCAATCTGGATGCTTTGCGCCTTGTCATGGGCATGTGCGATGAAGGCTCTGGCCGCTGCGTGATTGGCAACCACGACTTCAAGCTGAACAAATGGCTGAAGGGCCGGAATGTGACGCAGGCGCATGGGTTGGACCTGACTGTTTCTGAGCTTGAAAAAACCTCGGAGACCTTCCGCAAACGGGTCTCGGACTTCATTTGGGATTTGCGCTCTCATGCCTGGTTGGCCGATGGCAAGCTGGTCATTGCCCACGCCGGCCTGAAAGAGGAAATGCACGGGCGCGGATCCGGTCATGTGCGTAACTTCGCAATGTTCGGCGAGACAACTGGCGAGGTTGATGAGTTTGGCCTGCCTGTGCGTTTGGAATGGGCGCGCGATTACCGTGGCAAGGCAGATGTCGTTTTTGGCCATACGCCAATGGCCGATGCCGAATGGCTGAACCATACCATGTGTATCGACACGGGTTGTGTCTTTGGCGGAAAACTGACGGCGCTACGCTGGCCCGAGCGGGAAACAGTTTCTGTTCTGGCAAAAACGCAATACGCGATCCCTGCTAAACCTTTGGATGCAGACCAATCCCTGTCCGCACAGCAAGATCATGACCGTCTGCTTTATTTCGACGATTATGCAACCAAGATGCGGATAGAAACACGGTTCAAATCCACCCTGCAGATCCCCGAGGAAAACAGTCTGGCCGCTCTGGAGGTGATGAGCCGTTTTGCCGTTGATCCCAGGTGGCTGATCTATCTGCCGCCCACGATGGCCGCGTGCCCGACGGCACCTGAAGGCCCGTTTTTGGAACATCCCAATCAGGCGATGGACCATTTCGCCAGCCGGGGTGTGACCGACCTGGTTGTCGAAGAGAAGCACATGGGGTCGCGTGCCTTGTTGGTGGTCGCCAAGGATGCGGATGCCGCCCAGGCTCGATTTGGCGTGGAAGATGGCAAAGCGGGCGTGATCTATACACGCACCGGGCGACCCTTCTTCAAGGATGAGGCGCAAGAAGCCGCAGTTGTCGCGCGGATTGGAAAAGCAATGCAATCGGCGGGTCTGTGGGAAGAACTTCAGACCGATTGGGTGCTTCTTGACGCTGAGCTTATGCCTTGGTCTGCCAAGGCACAGGGTTTGCTCAAACGGCAATACCTGCCAACAGTAGCGGCAGCAAAATCGTCTGCTTCGGCGTTGCTGGAAGCTATTTCCAAAGCTGGGGAAATCGATGGGCTGGATGCGTTGAGCGCGCGTGCAGAAACCCAGTTTTCCAACGCGGAACTCATGGGACAGACAATCGACGGGTACTGCTGGGCAGCGGACAGTATTGAAGACTATCGCATAGCGCCCTTCCACATCCTGGCGAGCGCAGGCAAGGTTCATGCGGATCAGCCTCATAAGTGGCATATGGAAACCTTGGGCAAATTGGCCGACGCCGATCCGATCCTGCAAACGACCGGCTGGAAACGCATTGACCTGGATAATGTGGCTGATCGCGAGGCGGTGGTTGACTGGTGGATGAAACACACCAGCTCGGCAGGGGAAGGGCTGGTGTTCAAACCCAACGCATTTATCCTGCGTGGCGACAAAGGTCTAATCCAACCGGCAATGAAGGTGCGCGGGCGCGACTATCTTCGGATAATTTATGGTCCCGATTATGATCTGCCTGAGAATATCGAACGCCTCCGCCAACGCGGGCTGGGTCGCAAATTCTCGCTCGCCGAACGGGAATTCAAACTCGGCTTTGAAGGGCTGCATAGGTTTGTCGAAGGGCTTCCACTTTCCAAGGTGCATGAATGTGCATTGGCAGTGCTTGCGCTGGAAAGTGAGCCCGTTGACCCCAGATTGTAAATCAAGTGCTACGGCACATAACTCAAAATAAGTTCTGCTCTGTTAATGGCCGCAACTTCGACTAGGCATATGAAAGAACTTGTTGTCGCTGAGCTGCCATTGCTCGGTGTTGGCCCTAAATATTGTGCTTTGCTAAACAGCTTTGCTTTAAGTTTACGGTAAAGGTGGCGGGAAGCGGACTTTCGCTGCGAGTGCGAAGATACTCTGTCAAAAGCACGAAAGTGGCCATTCA
>JAHDDJ010000158.1 GCA_020629385.1 Erythrobacter sp. | reverse complement strand
GGGCGGACATATTACCACGTCGCCAATTTCTTCAGCTGATTTCGAAACCAAGGGCTCGGCTCTAGTGGCTAGGGGGCAAACGAAAATTGCCGATACCGGCAATTGCCCCCTTCCCTTCCCGGAATGGCGCGCTATATGGGGCGCCCCTGACATCGTCACACAGCATTTACGCGAAGGCGTTTATCGCAAAGACACAGTCAGGTGCTGGGGTGTGGCCAAGTGGTAAGGCACCGGTTTTTGGTATCGGCATTCGCAGGTTCGATCCCTGCCACCCCAGCCATTTTTCCTGAATTCTAGTTTCTACTCGGCGACTGCGCCTTCTGCGTCAGCTGGCTCGTTTTCGTCGTCAGTCTCAACAGGCTGGAATTGCGGAAAGTCTTTACCTAACCGGTCCTCGACGGCCTTGCTCAGATCCATAATCCGCTCGGCGTTGACGCCAAGATCGCTGGTGCCGAGGCGTGAGGTTGAGCGGAAGTCGATGCTTGCGCCGGTTTCCGTTTCCCGCACGCGGGCGACAACGTCGTCTTCAAAGCCGTACCAGAAAACAATCGCGGTCCCTTCGACTGTGCCCGCTTCCTTGTTTACAGTTACATTCTCGAATCCGCGCATATTCATGGCGTCTTCGATGGCCGTCAACGCGTCAGAGGCAGAGCGGTCCACGTCCAGCGTCTTGAGGTCAGAATAGCCAGCCGCGATCAATTCTGCCGAGGTCTTGGCCTTGAGCTCTTCATTGCTCGCCCATTTTTCGTAAGTACCGAGCGGCGCGTTGAAATCCATCAGCGGGTTGACGTTCTCGCCGCTATCGGCGCGCGCCTTCACCATGGCTTCGGAATATTGCGGGGCATCCGCCGTATTGGTGGTCACATCATAGATAAACGGGACCGAACCTGCCGTGGCTCGCAGCTGGTTGAAACCGGCAAGCACCGCCAGCGGAATGGCCAGAGCGATCAAGGCAGACAGCCAGCCTTTGCGCGGTTTGACCACCAGTGAAACGATCAATGCCACGAGTGCGATCGCTGCAATCACCATGGCCGCAGTCGCGCCGATACCGACGGTCATGGTCCCAAACGCGGTCATCTTGTCGATCAGCCCCCATTTCGCACCGAATGATGCGATCAGGAACCACAGAACCAGAAGGATGGCGAGTACCAGCGCGGTGCGCGGCAGGAAGCTGAGTTTTTTCATAACGCGCCTGATGCACCAGCACGACGCCGCTCGCAAGCACGGTAACTATTGTGCTTCGAGAACCGGTTGCGGGTTGTTGGGCGTCAGGATCAAAACATTGTCCTCCACCCGCCAGCCTTTCAGGCGGGAAAGCAGGTTCATCCCGATCACGCTGGTATCGCCCAGATTGGGCGCGATCACCGCATCCAGCCCTCGCGCTGCGACATTGCCGAAGCGGATTTCCTCCACCGTGGCGAGCTTAGCCGAGATAGTTCCATTGGCCGTGTTCAGCGTGACCGGCATCGACAAGCGGCGCGGTTCGAGTCCGATCCGTTCTGCCACCTCATCAGACACCGCGGTCAATGTCGCGCCGGTATCGATCATGAAATCGACCGGCTGTCCGTTAATTTCAGCCCTTAGCCAGAAATGGCCATCAGGCGCCATGGGTACGCGTGTTTCCCCGCCTTCCACGACCTGTTCCGGTAGCCCCATGTCGGGCACAGCGAAATCCAGCCTCGGGTCGAAGCGCGAAAGTTGCAGCACGACCGTCAGCAAAATGCCGACCAATGCAAAGGTGCTGACTGTCCGGATCAGACGGCCCATGGGCACTTCACGGCGGACCATCATCGCGCCAACCCAGCCGAGGAATAATGCCCCGATGGTACCCAGCAAAAGGCCGGAACGCGGGATTTCGCGAATAATCGCCGCGCTTGTATCGAACAGATCAGCCAGAATGCCTGCGTCTTCCATGGATACTATATAGGAACCGCAAGCCTGCGGGTCCATGAACGGCGATCAAATGAAGCGTGCGCCGTCATTGAGCGAATCCAGAATCTGTTCGGCCATCGCACGGCCGGACAGCCATGCGCCCTCGACGCGAGGCTCGGTCAGCCAGTCGCCGCATGCGCCTACTTTGGTTTCAGCGTTCCACAGAGACGCCGGACCAGGTCCGCTCTCCGCCATGGCATACAGCCAACGATGCGCCGCACTGTGCATAGGTACAACCGGCGCAACACTTGCTTGATCGAAGAACGCCTCCAGCAGCACATCCGCCGCCGCCTCTTTCGGCAATTCAAGAATTTCACGCGAAAATTCGGGTGAGGCATGAATGACCCAGGTTTCCCCTGCGCCCCGCTGTGGTTTGCTGCTGTTGCGCGCTGCCCAAGCAATTTTGCCCTCGCGGCTGCGGATTGCATCGGTGTCAATTGGCAAAGGCGATTCGAATGCCGCCATCGCTGCCCAGCATGGCTTTGATCGGGATTGCAAGGCTTTGGCGGCGAAATCGGGAGCAGCCTGCCCAAGCAGCTCCGCGGCCTGTTCGGCGGGAATGGCACAGATTACAATATCGCACTCATGGCGCTCATCGGCAGAAGTCAGCGTCCAGCCGCCCCGCTCCTGCTGCCTGATCTGCTCGATCCGGACGCCCCAATGCACGTCAAGGTCCTTGGCCATATGTTTGAGCGGGCCATTCATGCCAGGCACCCCGACATATGCCTCGTCCCCCGCTGCAGGCCATCCGGCGACCACACCGCGCACCAGCCATTTGCCTACCGTTGCTACAAAGGCTGAATCGCGGGCGGTGAAATATTGCGCTCCATGGTCGAAATGCAGCGTGTCGCCTGCCACTTCGGCGCGGCGCGTAGCCATACGGCCACCGGGGCCTCGCCCTTTGTCGAATAGCACAACATCGACGCCCCCTTTGCGCAGTTCTGTCGCGCAGGAGAGGCCAGCCATTCCCGCACCGACTATCCCGACCCGAACGCCGCTCATGGGGCAGACCGCGCTATGCTGGCCTCGGCAAGGATCAGCGAGAAACGCCCTTTGCTGTCCGTCCAGCGCATCACGGGTGTCCAGCCGCCCGCGAGTAACAATGTATTGCTGCTGCGTCGGTCGAATTTATGGCTGTTTTCGGTGTGAATTGTCTCGCCCGCTTTCATCTCGTAATCGCGACCGGCGACGGCAAATGTCACGCTGTCCTGCGCTTCCAGATGCATCTCGACTCTCGCATAATCATCGTCCCACCGCGCCACATGGCGCAGCTGTTCAACCGGAATATTACCTTCGAGTTCCCGGTTGATCCGGCGCACGAGATTGAGATTGAATTCGGCGGTAACACCCGCCGCATCGTCATAGGCAGCCTCGAGAATATCGGGATCTTTGATCAGATCCATTCCAATCAGCAACTGCGATCCTGCACCCAGCGTCTGGCGCATGGTCCGCAGCAAATCCACGGCAGTTGACGGCACCATGTTGCCGATTGTCGAGCCGGGGAAGAAGCCCAGCTTCGGCATATCCTCCACGTCGCCTGGCAATTCCACCCTGCGCATAAAGTCAGCCTCTACCGGAAAGACCGGAAGCCCTGGAAACTTGGCAGACAATTCCGCCGCCGATGCACGCAGAAAGTCCCCTGATATGTCGAGTGGAACATAGGCTGCCGGATCAATACATTGGAGCAGCAAAGGTGTTTTGACCGAGCTGCCCGATCCAAATTCCACCACGGCGCGACCCGATCCAATTGCCTCGGCAAATTCCGCACCGCGATCGGTGAGAATTTCGGTTTCGGCACGCGTCGGGTAATATTCGGGAATCTGCGTGATATCCTCGAACAATTGCGAACCGGCATCGTCATAGAGCCACCGTGCAGGAACCGCCTTTTGTTGTTGGGATAACCCCTTCAGCACATCCTCGCGAAAGGCGCGATCCACCCCGTCATCGTCGCGGTCGACCAGTTTGAGGCCTTTGGAATTGCTCATCAAATATCCTTGGCGAGCCGCAGCCCGGTAAATTGCCACCGCTGATGCGGGTAGAAGAAATTGCGATAGGACGCCCGTGAATGGCCTCGCGCTGTGGCGCAGCTTGCCCCGCGCAGTACGAACTGACCGCTCATGAATTTGCCGTTATATTCGCCGATCGCTCCCTCGGCGGGTTTGTAGCGCGGATATGGCAGATAGGCGCTGCGGGTGAACTGCCAGCAATCGCCAAACAATCCATCACCACCCTGCGGCACCAAATTCTCGAAACCGTCCAGCTGGTTGCCTGCGGCCGGGTCATGATTGTGCGCGATTGCTTCCCATTCGAATTCTGTCGGCAGTCGCGCCCCGGTCCATGTCGCAAATGCATCCGCTTCGTAATAGGATATGTGCGTTACCGGCGCGTCGGCATCGCGTGCCTGCCAGCCATAATGGGTGAACTGCTCGTCCTCGTGCCAGTAAAGCGGTGCCTTGATCTGTTCACGCTGGACCCAGGCCCAGCCATCCGACAGCCACAAGCGCGGATCGCGATATCCGCCATCCTCGATAAATTGCTGCCATTCGCCATTGGTGACGAGCGTCGATGCGAGTGCAAAGGGTTCCAGCAAAACACGGTGTTGCGGCCCCTCATTATCGTAGGCGAACCCCTCGCCATCATCACCAATGAGCGCAATACCGCCTGGATGTTCCAGCCATAGTCGCGCGCGCCCCTCAGCGCTCGCAGCATTGCCCTTAAACATCGCCGGACCAAGCGGGTTCTGGAACAGCGCGTGTTTGATATCCGTCAGCAGTAATTCCTGATGCTGTTGCTCATGCGCGATGCCCAATTCGATCAGATCGGCAAATCGCGGATCATCCAGCATCGGTGCAAGCGCATCATCCACCGCATCGCGCCACTCGCGTATCTCGCTAACTGTCGGACGCGACAGCATTCCGCGGGAAAAGCGCGCGATCCGTTCGCCCTCTGCCTCGTAATAGGAGTTGAACACAAACGGCCAGCGGGTGTTAAACAGGCGGTAGCCCGGTTTGTGATCGCGCAGCAGGAA
>JAHDDJ010000157.1 GCA_020629385.1 Erythrobacter sp. | reverse complement strand
CCCCTTTGGCCAGCAGGCGGGGCGGGTAATTCGGATGGGCAATGAACAGCGCGCCACAGTCATTGGCAACGCTCAGGTTGCAATAGTCGGGGTCCGCATAGTCGACGGCCAGATCGTCGCCAAACCTCTCACCGTCGACGTAGAACGAAAGGCATTGATCCGTTGCCACCATCGTCGTCAGGCAATCGGTGCCGGCGTCGAACCGGTACTTGCACGGCTTGCCCTTGAGTTTGTCCACAAACATCGTGCCAGGACGTCGATGCAGCGCCCCGTGTTGGTCAGGAATCCAGTTGAGGGCATCCTTGAGCGCGCCGCGGTACAGGTCCAAATCCGTCCGACCATGCAGATACGGGCTGATTACACCGGCAGAAAACGCTGTCTTGGATGCTGCAAACTTTACCACTGACGGCCCCGAACGAACGGGCCGCAGTCGAGTTGTTGCTGGCGGCTTTGCTGAGAATTGTTGACGTCGCTGGCCATGCGGGCCGCGCGTTCCGCCTTCAAGGCCATGTTTTGCTCGTTTTGAGCGTCACGGTTCTTGAGGAAATAGAATTGAGCAATGCGGAACGTCAGCGCGTCCCGCATGTATTGGGGCCACGATTGCACCTCGCAGTCATCAGGCAGGATCGTGTATTCAACTTGGATGGGGCAGCAGTCGGCAACGATGACCTTTTTGCGGTCCTTGTCGACCGGCACCATCAGCGTCCGGTACTTCACGGGAGGCCAATCCGGCACACAATCGCATTCGTTCTTGGTCTGCCGGAACAGGCAAACCGACGCGATCCGTTCCGCCGCCTCGGGGTACTCAAACACGTAGGAATAGCCTTGCGGCAGGTGGTGGCAGTCTACGCCCTCAATCTGGCGTGGGCAGTCGATGACGATTTGGCAATTCCATTCCGTGAAGCCGACCAGCCAGCGAAGGGCCTTTTTGTATTCGATGGATGCATTGCGGGCGCCCTCGGTATTATCCGAAAGCGCCCCAATGAGCGGCTCACCGGCGTATCGCAAGGCAGAGTTGACAATCTCAAGCGGCATCGGCCCGACCCTTGTGCAACGGGTGGCGGTAAATGCCCAAACGGTTTTCTTCGGCTAGACGCGCCAAATTCGCTTGCTCTGAAGTGTCAAATCGACCAAGCCAATGGTTCTTTCCATTGACTTTCAAGCGTGACGTCCACTTGCCTGTCAAATTGCAAAACCCCACACCAACAAATCCAGAAGAGTTGTCCTTGCGAGGCCCTTGGTTGTAATTGTTTTCTTGGACCGATGCGTCACGCAGGTTTTCTATCCGATTATCGGATTTATCCCCATTTTTATGGTCAATAACCCCATCTGGCCAATGCCCGTAGTGCAAAGCATATACTACGCGATGGGCCAAAAACGTCCTGCAGATTCCAAGATGCGTAATCTTAACGGCCAAGTATCCTTTACGCTGAGGCGATGAAGCGACCCGACCAGCAAAACGTGAATTCCAATTTGCGGCCAAATGAACCGAAGAACGGCTTTTTGTCCTTTTGAAATGATATTCAGGCCGAATACGCCACATCAACTGACCCGTATTGGGGTCGTAGTCAAAGCACTCGCGAAGATATTGAACCGGCAATTCGTTCATCAGTACGTCCCTAGAACAGATTGCGCGCGCCCACGGAAGCAGGCGCGCGCTAAAGTCAATCAGCGGCTGAACGGATTGGCGATGTCGATGTCCACCCAGAGGGAGGCCAGATCAGGCACATCAGCAGCGACCTTGGCGATGATGGCATAGCAGGAATTACCCGGCGTTTCGCCCATCGCGCGGGCTTCAAAGCTGTCACCATCGACCACACCCGTCGCACCTTCCAGAAGGCACACACCGGCAAGCTGACCATCCTCGTCAAAGGTCGGGCAGTCAACGCGGGCAAGGAACACATCGGTTTCCGGCCACTCGCCAGCGACTTCACCCTCACCGAGAATGCAATCGTTGGTCGGCGTTTCCGGCACAATCGGATCACCGGTCTTGAGGTTCTTGAGAACCGCCGTGTCGCCATCGGCAGAACCGACGAACTTGACGCCACGGATCCGCACACAGCCGGTCACGACACCGAGCAGGATGCATTCATCCGCCAAGACGGGCTTGTCATAGCCCTTCATGGTGAACTCAGTCATCACCGCATCGCGCGCAGTGCCTGCCTTGTTGTCGATCAGTTGGTACGGGGGCATACGCTCCCCGTCCATGAACTTGAAGTGACCGCGCGCGTTGTCGCCAACGTGCTGAAACGCGCCATCTGCACCGAGAAAATCATCCAGAAAAGTCATTCGACCACTCCTTTTTAGGCAGCAACCACGCCGTCAGTGACGGTCGGGAATTTGCGGTTGTAGGGGTTCGACTTCCATTCGACGCATTCGTTCTTGCGAACCAGCGCACCGATCCAGACCACGTTCTTGGTCCGCATACGGGTCAGGCCGTAGCCATATTCGAAGTCGATGTTGAGCAGCTTTTTCAGCTTGTTCGGCAGATTGTCCTGCATGGAAATGCAGAGCTCGTGCCACGGCTCATAGCCCACGGTTGCGCGGTCATAGAGCGGAACCCAATGCACCTCGTAATCGGGGTCGATGTTGCCATCCGCGTCATAGTTGGGCGTGATGGGAATGACCGGCGTTTGCAGGATGTCATCGGTGCCGTTCATGGCGTATTCGACATGGTTTTCCACCTGACGGAAGGTCAGGCCCTGGAACTCAGGGTAACGGCTGACATCGCCCCACAGCGCGGAACCCTTGCCGTAGGTGCAGTCGAAATTCTTGAACTCGTCGAAGTTGGAAAGGTTGTCGAGGGCTTCAAAGCCAGACAGCAGCGTCGGCATGACGCGGCCACCGTTGCCGCCCCGCAGGAAGTCACGCGCGCGGCGCAGCTTTTCAGGGGTCAGACCTTCATTGTCGGGATTGATGAACGCAAAGTCGTTGCGAACAATCTCTTTGCCGCCGCTTTCCTTGGTCGGGCAGAACACCACAGGGTCACAAAGAACCTGCATGAAATTCTGATCCATCTCGCGGCCCTTGCCCATCCAGATGCTTTCCGAAATGGTTTGTTCACGGCCATGGCCGAACTCGCGCTCGGAAGGCGTCAGGCAGAAGGAACCGGCGTACCGGCATTTCAGGAACTTGAGCGCATAGCCGCTCATTTTGTTCATCGGCAGGTCAGCTTTTTCGTCGACCACCTTCTTAGGGTCAGCGACCGCCGTGTTGCGGTACAGCTTGCCCTCAAGGGTGTTGCCGGAGTTGACGCGGGTTGCAAGGGCCTCGACCAGCCCATTGTATTCAGTTTCGCGATCTTCCAACTCGCCCACCAGTTGGGCCTCGTTAAAGTCCGCAGGGAGAATGCCGTCTACACGTGCCATATTCTCGTCCTTTGAGTTAAGTTACGGGGATCAAAGGAACGGACGGAGGGGGCGGGTTTCTCACAAAGAGAGACGGCCCTTAATGTCGGTGCCGCCTCCCTTTTCCCACATTGCGAGTGAATAATGCACCCGCCACGCTATACGGCGATAATCTCGCCATCCTCGTCGGCCTTATCGCCTTCCTCGGTAAACACCACGCCAGACGCGCCGCCGATCGAGGGCTTCACCTCACCGTTGAAGGTAGCCATCAGCGCGTCAAACTCGCGGATGACCTCGCGCGTATTCCGGCGCCGGTTGCTGTCCAAGATGTTCGCTTGGGCGCAATCGTACAGGATCGAAGTCGCCTCGAAAATCTGGGTCGGATAGCGCAGAATTGCCGCTTCATAGTCGGCTTGCGCATTGGTGGACGAATAGCCCTTGCTCAGAAGCGCCGCGCATTTTGCGGCGGCAAGGCGAACGCGGGTGTGGTCGATTGCCTGCCCCTCAGTCCCGTCAGATACGCCAACGGGCGAGGCGACAGTGGTTTCATCTTGACCAGCATCCTCGTCGGTTGTCGTGTCCTCGGTCGCGGCGGCAGTCTCAGGCCGCTGGCCAGACGCATCGTCAGCATTGGCGGACTCCTTTTCTTCCTCGGCCAGCATCTTTGCGAGCTCGGCTTCCTCGGCCTTGCTCAGTTTGTCGGTTTTCCCCTTGCCGCTCATGTGCGTTGTTCCTTCATTCGCTTATAGGCCGCGTCGTGCTTTGCCTTTTGATCGTCGGTCAGCTTGTCATAGCCGCCCGCTTCCCGCGCCATCGCCCGCGCGTCATTCCAATCCTGTTGCGGATCACCACCGCCACCCTTGGACCCGTTTTCGGCCCCGTCGCCGCGATGCTCAGAGCGGCCAATGTCCGCGCCCAGCTTGGCGAACAGATCGAACGCGCCCTTTTGCAGAGACGGAGGCAGCGCAGAAATCGCCTGTTGCGCAGTCTTGGCCTCGTCGCCACCGAGCGCCGCCATGAACGCCTCGACGTTGACCGACTTTTCGTTGACAGTCGCCTCACCATCCGCCGCGATCATCTCGGCCATCATCGTCTCGGAATGCTTTTCAGCAGCCGCGACCATCGCCGTATGCGCCGACTTGAGAAGGCCAGACAGTTGACCCGGCAAGACGCCGTTTTCACGCGCCGCGCCCTCATAGACCCCGAGCAGGCTTTCATCCGCGCCCTCAATCTCGGGCATGGTGTACTTGGTTTCGTCCGTGACCCGAGCCTTGGCTTGGGCCATGAACTCTTTGTCATCCTTGGCCGCAGCGACAAGGCCGCGCTTTTCCATCAACCCGTTGATGAAATCGTCGTCGCCTTGCAGATCCTCGACCAGTTGTTCACGCCGCCGTGTCGCGCCCTGTTTGTGGGCCAGCGCCTCTTTGGCAATCTCTTGCGGGGTACGCTCACCGACAAACGCCGTGACGTCCTCGTCCATCTCCCCCCATGTGAACGCAGGGGCGCCGCCATCACCGCCGTCACCAGCGCCGCCGTCGCCTCCCTTATCGCCCTCGCTAGCACCGCCGCCAGCACCGCCTTCACCGGCGGCGTCACGCAGTAGCGTCATCCGATCCTTCCACG
>JAHDDJ010000156.1 GCA_020629385.1 Erythrobacter sp. | reverse complement strand
TCGGGCTTGCCGCATATCGGTACTTTTCAAGAAGTTCTGCGGACAACCTTCGTGCGCCGTGCATTCGAGGCGATGACCGGCGGCGCACCGACGCGGCTGGTTGCTTTCAGCGATGATATGGACGGGTTGCGCAAAGTGCCGGACAATTTGCCCAACCAAGCGATGCTGACGGAAAATCTGGGCAAGCCGCTCAGCCGAATTCCAGATCCCTTCGAGAAGTATGAAAGCTTCGCTGCGCACAACAATGCAATGCTGCGCGACTTTCTCGACCGGTTCGGTTTCCAGTACGAGTTTGTGGCAGCGTCTGACCGGTATAATTCGGGCGCCTTCGACGATGCGCTGAAGAATGTGCTGCGCAACAACCAGGCTATTCTCGACATTATGCTGCCCACTTTGCGGGCGGAGCGTGCGGCAACATACTCGCCGATCATGCCGATCAGCCCGACTACCGGCGCAGTCCTGCAAGTGCCCGTGGAGGTTGTCGATGCCGACGCGGGTCTCATTCGCTTTACCGATGAAGACGGCAGCGTCATCGAACAGAGCGCTCTGGGTGGCCAGTCCAAGCTGCAATGGAAAGTCGATTTCGCGATGCGCTGGGTGGCGCAGGATGTCGATTACGAGATGTATGGCAAGGATCTGACCGATACCGGCATCCAGTCCGGCAAGATTGCCAAGGTACTGGGTGGCCGCAAGCCGGAAGGACTGATCTACGAGTTGTTTCTCGACGAGAACGGCGAGAAGATTTCCAAGTCCAAAGGTAACGGTCTGACCATCGAACAATGGCTGGAATACGGAACCGAGGAGAGCCTTGGATTCTACATCTTCCCCAACCCGAAAAGCGCCAAGCAGCTGCATGTTGGGGTGATTCCGCGTGCAGTTGACGATTATTGGCAATTCCGAGAGCGTTTGGCCGAGCAGCCGCTCGACAAGCAATTGGGCAATCCGGCGTGGCATCTGCTGCGTGCCAATGCCAAAATAGATGGCCCCGACGCGCCCGGTGCAGGCGATACCGTTCCGGTGACTTTCGGGCTTTTGCTCAATCTCGTCGGTGTTCTGGGTGCCGAGGCGAACCGCGAACAGGTCTGGTCTTATCTGGCCAATTACGTGGCGGATGCCGATCCGGACAAGCATCCCGCCGTGGACCGGATGGTGCAGGCCGCGCTGGCCTATAACCGGGACTATATCGCGCCAACGCTAAGCAAGCGTGCGCCAGAACCCAACGAGGCAGCGGCGCTTCGTGCACTTGATGCCGAGCTGGAAGGGATCGATCCTGCTACACCGGCTGAAGACCTGCAAACCAAGGTTTACGAAATCGGCAAGCGCGAAGAGTTCGGGTTCGAGAATCTCCGGGACTGGTTCAAGGCGTTGTACCAGACTTTGCTCGGCAGCGATCAGGGGCCGCGTATGGGTAGTTTCATTGCGCTTTATGGCGTTGAAAACAGTCGCAAGCTGATCGCCGAAGCGTTGGAGCGTTAAACCGGATCAACCCCACTTACGCGTGCGGTACCAGCGGGTGATGATATATTTCGTCCCCGCGTCCACCGGTGTGCCTGCATGGAGTGTGTCTTCATTGGGTGTGCCATCGGGATTGGCATTATTCCACACCAGCAAAACGCCAGGCTGGGGCGCGATTTTCAAGTCGATATTGGTAAATTCGGTGGCGCCGCCCTTTTGCACCGGATTGAGAAACGCCATGGCAGTCCAGCTGCGTTGTCCGCCGCGTTTGCGTTCCTCTTTCCAGTAATTCTGCGTCGTATGGAAATAGTCGTTATGCGGCTTGAACTGCTGGCCGACTTGATAGCGCTGTCCCTGAACCGTCTCGCCCATATCGGCGCGCAGGCCCAGTATCCCGTCGATCCTGTCAGAGATGGTTTTGACGAAAGGATGGTGGCCATCAAGATTGCCCGAATAGGATGTTCGGAAACCGCTGGAATAGTCCGTTTCATAAGCGATGCTGGGCTTGGCCGTCGCATCAATCATGGCCATCATTTGCTGGCATTCCGGTGCGGTCATGAAATAGCTGATTGCGTAAATTTCCGCCTTGTCGGTCGGCAGCTTTTGCGCATTGGAATTGGTCGCGAGATGCTTGCGGACGTGATCGCCCACGCGCTTCAAAGCGCTTTGGTCCGGGATAAGTGCAGTCTTGGCCATGACCAATATCTAGCATGACCGGACAGCGTATCAAGCGCATGTCGTTTCCGCTGCGGATCGGGTGAGTATCACACAAAAACCCCGCCAGATTTCTCTGACGGGGCTTTGTGTTTTAGCCGGTATTCCCGGATGAACTTACCAGAAGAAGTCGTGAATCACGTCAACCACTTCGCCCGAATATGTGTTCACCAACAATACGTCGTCATAATAGCGCACCCAGCGATAGGGGCCGTAGACGGCTGGCAGACGATAGGTCCATGGATCGTTGATCCAGTAGCGGCTGCCGAAGAACACATTGTCCAGATAGAAACCGATACTCAGCCTGCGATAGCGGTAGTCACGATAGGGGGCGTAGTAGCGGCCCAGACGGAAGATGTTCCGGTTGTAGCGGCGGTGGTTGTACCAGTTATACCGGTGGTTGTTGCGCCATGCACGGCGGTCCCAACGGCGATGGTTCTTGTAGCGGCTGCTTCTGCGGTAGTCCCGCCGCGCATCAGCTCTGCGTCCGTCGCGATAGCCATCACGATAGGCACCGCGACGATCACGGCGATCTGCGCGTCGATCTGCCCGGCGGTCAGCCCGCCGTCCGTCCCGATATCCGTCTCTGCGCCCGTCCCGATAGGTGCGGTTGCGGTCGCGATTGGTGTATGTCGTGTTGCGGTCAGCTCGACGCTCCGCACGACGGTCCATCCGGCGATCAGTGCGCTGCTGGGCGCGCCGATCCTGTTGCCGATCAACGCGGCGCTCTACTCTGCGTTCTGAACTACGGTCGGCCCTGCGCTCATTCCGGTTCTGCGCACGCTCTTGTGCCTGACGGATATTGACCTGACGGTCGATCCGGTTCTGACCGCGTACGGTCGCTGCGCGCTGCGGACTGCGCTCACGGCGTTCAACCTGACGAATTCGCGCCCGATTGTCGCCGCGACTTTCGCGGACGCGCACATCCTGACGACGCTGTTGTTGACGGGCTTGCGGGCGCTGTTGACGGTTCTGGCGCGCTTCGCGGCGCTGCTGGCGATCCTGCCGTGCCTGTCGTCGCTCGCTGCGGTCACGATCTGCGCGCTGCGTATCGGCTGTCGCGGCTTCGGCGGCCGAAGCAGTTTGGACAGGAATAGCAAAGGCTATGGCGACGGCGAGGGCCGACGCGCTTCCTGCGGTTAGTAAGTCTCGTAAAGTCATTGCGGCTCTCCAATTCGACGCCGCGCCCACCTTGCGGCCCTGTTGATGAATCGTGTTCTAGTTAAGCTGGACTGACCTGAAGCTGAACAAAGTGTAAATGCTTCTGTTAATGTTCGAGGCGCTCTTCATGAACGTTTGACATTCCACGCATTCTGATGGCTTAGCACCTGAATGGACATCAACGCGGACTTTGTTACCAGAAGTATCACGCTATGCCTTGAGCATGGGGCAACCTCTCGTAAATCCGCGATGCATACGTCGGTGGTCGGAACCTCCGATGGCGATTTACGTGTGATGGTTTTGCGCGAATTCGATGCTGGCACCCATACGCTACGGTTCCACACCGACGCGCGCAGCCCGAAGGTTAAGTCCATCGAAGCCAATCCGGCAATGCAGATTCTCGCCTATGATCCGGAGGCAAAAATCCAGATCCGGATGCGTGGGCGCGGACGGGTTGAACGTGACACACCGTCTGCCGACGCTGCTTGGGATGCATCAACGAACTTTGCCAAACGCTGTTATCTCGCAGAATCCGGGCCCAGTTCTGAAACCGCCGAACCCACCTCAGGTCTACCGCAATGGGTGGAAGGCAAGAACCCGGATGATGCACAAGTTGCGGCTGCGCGTCAGAATTTTGCGATTGTGCTGGTCACAGTGACCGAGTTTGACTGGCTTTATCTTGCCAATAGCGGTCATCGCCGGGCGAAAGTCACTATCGGTGATGAAGGTACGCCTTCGGTCAGCTGGCTGGTGCCTTAAACTGCCCTAGGCAGCACCGATATTGCCAAGCTTGCCCAGCAGGCTCTGCTCGTTGAACGGCTTTGTGCAGAATTCATCCGCGCCCAGATCAATCGCCTTGTGAATATCCTGCGCGCTGGAATGCGTTGTGCAGAACACCACCTTTGGGCGTTTCGGGAGGTTTTCGGAACGCAAAGCCGCAAGAAACTCGATCCCGGTCATTACGGGCATATCCCAGTCCAGGATAATCAGATCAGGTACGGCAAGACGCACTTTGGCGAGTGCTTCCTGACCGTTTTCTGCCTCTGACACCTCGTAACCCTGCTTTTCGACAATCTGGCGACCCACTTTGCGGATCATCCGGGAATCATCGACCAGCAGGCATGTGCGCGTAGTTGCGGCGGCAGGTTGCCCACCGTGCAGGGGCGTATCGGCACCGCGGCGGCCATAGGCCTGCGGAGCAGAGGTCTGTTGTGGCTGGGCTAGCGCTTCCTGTGCTGGCACAGGAGCCTTCCTCTGCGCTTCACCGGCAGCGGCATCATTCGCCTGTTCAGGCAGGTTACGGCGTTTGATCAGATTGTGAATGGGACTACCTCCCCTTTATCATCAAAGCCGGCCTCGCCGCCCATCGTGTCATTGGCGCCATGCGGGTGGGTTTTCAGCGGAACCGCATCGCCCTCGGCGGCGGTTTTGCGGACATGGAGATAGGGCACCCAGACATCGCCATATTCGGCTTTCTGATACCATAAGTCGAGAATATCGTAGCTGGCCCAGAATCCGTTGGGCTCCTGCAAACGCACGCCTTCGCCGATGCGCGGCACCACCGCAAACTTGACCCGCTCGTTTGTCTGGAGCGTTTCGTTCTGGATTTCGATATCGATCACAAGCGCGTCCCCGTTAATTGTCACAGGGTGTAACGCGCATTGGTTTATGGATTGCTAAGGC
>JAHDDJ010000155.1 GCA_020629385.1 Erythrobacter sp. | reverse complement strand
TCTGCCTTTGCCAGCGCATAGGCAGCGACGCAACGGCTTGTAGTAAGAGAGATTTCCGCACATACCCCAACTCTATGAGCGATGGGGCCAGTTTCACGATAGAAGAGGGCGGGGGCGAGGGCTCACGCCTGGTGCTATCCGGCTCGTTTCTTGTGTCGACCGTCGGTGCGATTGATAAAGAATTGCGCGATATTCCCGGACCGATTTCTACCGTCGACCTGTCGGGCGTGACGGCAATCGATACGGTTGGCGCATGGGAAGCGTGCAAAATTGCCTCCCTCCATGATGCAGCAATCGTCGGAGCCGATGATCGTGCACAACGTCTGCTCAACGCGGTAGACACTGCCGCGCATGAACCCGAAATGCTGCCCGAAGAGCTGCCGCTCTGGGCGCATGTTCCCAATCATGTCGGTAAGCTCGCTTATGATTTGTTGTGGGGTGTCGCCGGAGTAATCGGTTTCCTCGGCCAGATCATGATCGCCTGGTGGAATGTTCTTCGCCACCCAAGCCGTTTTCGCGGCAAAGCCCTGATCCGCCAGATGGAGCTGGTGGGCGTATCGGCACTTCCGATTGTCGGCCTGATGAGTTTTCTGATCGGGATTGTCATTGCGCAGCAAGGCGCGGTGCAGTTGCAGCAGTTCGGGGCTGAAGCTCTCACCGTGAATCTTGTTGGCCGTATTACCCTGCGCGAGCTCGGTGTGTTGATGACCGCGATCATGGTCGCTGGCCGCTCCGGTTCGGCATTCGCTGCCCAGATCGGCACGATGAAGCTTACCGAAGAAGTCGACGCTATGCGGACGATTGGCATTTCTCCTGTAGAGGCGCTGGTCATCCCGCGCATTCTCGCTGCTGTGTTGATGATGCCGTTGCTCGGATTCTATGCCGCTGCCGTTGCCATTGTCGGCGGTGCAGTGGTTGCCGATGTAGGTCTGGACATACCGTTCTGGACATTCCTGTCCCGGATCAAGGATGTGGTTCCCACCTATGACCTTTGGGTGGGCCTGATCAAAGCGCCCGTATTCGGCCTGATCATCGGCCTTGCCGGCTGCTATCAGGGAATGCAGGTCAAGGGCGACAGCGAACAGGTCGGCAAGCGAACCACGCAAGCGGTTGTATCGGCAATCTTCATGGTCATTGTCCTTGATGCTTTCTTCGCCGTATTCTTCACCGAAATCGGGTGGGCATAATGAGCGAGGAATTCCCCATCCGTGTACGCGGTCTGCTCAACCAGTTCGGCGAACAGGTGGTGCATCAGGACCTCGATCTCGATGTCCGCCGCGGCGAAATTCTGGGCGTTGTCGGCGGATCGGGTACCGGCAAATCCGTCCTTATGCGCTCGATCATCGGTCTGCAGCGCCCGAGTGCGGGCGCAATCGAAGTGTTCGGCAATTCGATAACCGACGCCGAGCCGGATGAAGAAATCGGCGTAAGATGTCGCTGGGGCGTGCTGTTTCAAGGTGGCGCGTTGTTTTCGACGCTGACTGTGGGCGAGAATGTGCAGGTTCCGCTCAAACAGTTTTACCCTGAACTCAGCGAAGAAATGCTCCAGGAAATTGCCCAATACAAGGTGATGCTGTCAGGCCTTCCCGCCGATGCTGCGAGCAAATACCCGGCAGAATTGTCGGGCGGGATGAAAAAACGCGCAGGTCTCGCCAGAGCCTTGGCGCTCGACCCTGAATTACTGTTTCTTGACGAGCCGACCGCTGGTCTTGACCCCATCGGTGCCGCCAAATTCGACCAGCTGACCAAGGAATTGAAAGAAACCCTTGGGCTGACCGTTTTCCTGATCACCCACGACCTCGATACGCTGTACGAAATTTGTGACCGGGTGGCCGTGTTGGCGGACAGGAAAGTGGTTGCTGTGGGCACAATCGATGAATTGCTCGCAACCGATCATGAATGGATTCACGATTACTTCACCGGACCTCGGGGACGCGCCGCGCAAACCGCGCAAGCCCGTGAACAGAAACGCACTATCTCCAGCAAATCGCGGGGATTGGACAACAGCCGCAAGACTGGCGCATAGAGGACACATATGGAAACGCGCGCAAATCATCTGTGGGTCGGTGCCGTAACGTTGGCACTCCTGCTCGCACTGGCGGCGGGTATCGTTTACCTTGCCCAGCTGGGGCAGGGAGAGCGTAAGGATTACGATATCTTCTTCAAACAGTCGGTGTCCGGCCTCGCCAATGGATCGCCGGTTTCCTTTGCCGGTGTGCCGGTCGGGCAAGTGAGCGAGATCGCTCTGTCGGAACAGGACCCGGAATTTGTCCGGGTGCGCGTTCGGGTGGACAAGTCGGTCCCTATCCTGATCGGAACCACTGCCACGATCCAGGGCTCGTTCACCGGCGTTTCGGATATTCTCCTTGATGGTGCGCGTCAGGGCGCGCCCGAAATCACATGCGAGACAACAGCATGCCCCGAAGGTGCACCGGTTATTCCGCCAAAACCGGGCGGGCTTGGCGAATTGCTCAATAGCGCTCCGGTATTGCTGGAACGACTGGCAACATTGACGGAGCGCCTGACGATGTTGTTGTCAGACGAAAACCAGGGCGAAATTGCCGGTATTCTGGCCAACACCAATCGCATGACCGACCAGCTTGCCGATTCCGGCCCGCAATTGCAGAAAACTCTAGCGACACTCGATGGGACATTGACGGAGGCATCAGCAGCGTTGGAGGCGTTCGAGAAGGCCACCAATTCGACAGATAACCTGCTCAATAAGGAGGGCGCAGCTTTGGCTGCCCAGCTCAAAACCACCCTTGGTTCTGCCAATGAAGCAGCCAAGTCGCTCAGCAAGACACTGGATACTGCCGGACCTGCAGCGGAGCAGCTGGCACAGCAAACACTGCCTGCCGCTGAAGCCACGATGCAAGATCTGCGCGCGACCAGCAAGGCATTGCGCAATGTCACCGAACGGCTGGAAACCGAAGGGGCCGGGTCGTTGCTCGGATCGCAGCCATTGCCGGAGTATGAACCATGATAGCGGCGAAGGATCGCATGATGAAACCGTTACTGAAATCAGGCGCAATGCTGGGTGCCGTGCTGGCGCTGTCCGGCTGTCTCAGCCTGAGTTCCGAACCGCCTGAAAGCTTGCTGACGCTGACGCCGACAGTATCGATGCCTGCCGGTTCTGCGACAAGCGGCACGGCTGAAACTGCCATAAAGATTATCGAGCCGGAAACGCCGCAAAAGCTGAATGTTGCCCGCGTTCCGGTGCAGGTTGATGCGACCGAGATTGCTTACCTCAAGGACGCCGTGTGGGTTGAACGGCCTGCGCGCCTGTTCCGCCGTTTGCTTGCCGAAACCGTGCGTGCGCGTACCAACCGGCTGGTTATTGACGGAGATGATCCGGCGCTGGTTGCTGGCGCTCAATTGCGCGGCACTTTACGCGAGTTCGGTTATGATGCCCGTAGCAGCTCGGTTGTCGTCCGCTTCGATGCTACACGTGCCGGAACAGATGGCGCTATTGAAACACGCCGTTTCGAAAGTGTGCAGAGCGGGATTGTCGCCGAAGCTGCGCCGGTGGGCGCCGCTCTGAACCGCGCTGCCAATGATGTAGCCAGCCAGGTTGCTGACTGGATCGGCGAGGGTTAATCCTGGCTGCGCAGTAACTGCAGGAAATTCCACGCATTGGTAAAGTCGGCGGTGCGGCGTTCGCGCACGGATTTCGCCTCTGCATCTTCGCCCCATTGCTCGATCTGCCAGTCTTCTTCGAGATTGGCTGCAGACCATAAGGCGTCCTTGTCAGCATTCTCCTCAAGAGCCGAGAGGCCGATCACCAATGAGGCTGCAAGCGATGTCAATGTGACAAGCGCTGCCATGGTGAATGGATCGAGCGTTTTCAGGCGTGCTGCAAGCGTTTCGATGGTGGCGGTGGCTTGAGGGCGATGCATGATGCCGCAAACACGTTCCAGCGAAACACTCTCGCGTGCTTCGAAAACAGTGACGATCGGCTCCCACAACTCTTCCTGCCGCTTGAAAGACGGTTCATCAGGATCGGCGCGGTAGCAGAGCGTGTCGGTTTCGAGGAAGCCTAGCAGCTTGGTGACCTGCTCGGCAGGGTTGGGCGCGACCATATCCAATGCGAAATCTGCCATGTCGCGGTAGCGGAAGCTTGCCGGGTTAATCTCTGCACCCTGTGCATCCCACTCCTGCGCCAGCTCTTGTGCAAGATTTTCGGTGGGTACAATTTGCGGATTGCCGAGTTGGGTCTTGATTGCCCGGCCATCCAGATAGACCTGAAAACCGCCTTCGACCTGTGCGACCGAAACGGCCTTGTAGAAGCGCTTCATCCCTTAGGGCTCCGCCATTTGCGGATCAGAACTTGCGGGATCAC
The DNA here is from genome assembly GCA_020629385.1 of Erythrobacter sp. Lineage (GTDB taxonomy): Bacteria > Pseudomonadota > Alphaproteobacteria > Sphingomonadales > Sphingomonadaceae > Pontixanthobacter. Next base: position 733 of record JAHDDJ010000155.1, on the reverse strand, counting down.
GAACGTGTCGATCAGGCCGACCAGCAGCAGCGCGTAGCCCACGATTTGCGGCCATGCGAGATAACCCAGCAGCACCATCATGCCCAGCATCACCAGAATTCCGCCGATCAGGCGAGTAAGAGAGATGACAAAAAAGCGTGTGCGTGCGGTGGATTCGTCCTGATCGGTCATAACAGCATTGTTCCCAGTTCCTGTACGCTCATTGCCACGGCTTCTGCCCCTTCATCCAGCAATTCGGCTTGTGTGTGATAGCCCCAATCGACACCGATTGCGCGTGTGCCTGCTGCCATGGCCATGGTGATGTCGAATGTCGTGTCGCCGATCATCACGGTATTTTCAGGCTTGGCGGCGGCATCGAACATGGCAGCTTCCAGCATGGCCGGATGAGGCTTCGACGGATGACGGTCAGCGGTTTGTAGCGAAACGAAATGATCGGTCAGCCCGTGCGTTGCGAGACAGGAAAATAGCCCGCGATCCGACTTTCCTGTCGCCACGGCCAGCGTCCACCCGCTGCCGCGCAACTTGTCCAGCAATTCGCGAATCCCGGTAAACAAAGGTTCCTGTAGACGCCCTTGCAAGCGGCTGGTGCGAAAGCTGTCCTTGTAGGTTTCGACAGCGATTGCCCTCTGGTCCTCGCTGGCATCAGGCGCGAGCATCCTGATCGCTTGGGGAAGGCTGAGGCCGACGATCCGGCGGATATTATGGCGGTCAGGAGCGGCAAGCCCGGCGGCGG
>JAHDDJ010000154.1 GCA_020629385.1 Erythrobacter sp. | reverse complement strand
GATCGTGCGGACCAGATCGAAGATGAGACCGTGAAGCTTGCCGGCGAACTAGACCGGGCAGTGGAGGTCGGCCCAAGTTTTGGTGTCAGTTTCCCGAAACTGTTCAACGAATTCGACAGTCTCACGCTCTCTACCGATATTCGCTGGGATATTGCCGGTGCGCATGGCGGAATGGTTATCGATCCCTCGATAACCTATTTCACACCGGTCGATCGCGGCACGGTGATTTCATTCACCCTCGGCACCGAATATGCGAGCGACGATTTCGCTGACTACTATTTCTCTGTTTCGCCTGGGCAGTCGGCGGCCACTGGCGGAGTATTGCCAGTATTCGGTGCAGAAGGCGGGTTTACCCGCGTGAGCGCCACGACGCTGATCGGTATCGATCTGGACGGTAATGCGCTCAACGGCGGTTGGGGCGCAGTGCTGATTGGCGGCTATTCGCGGCTCACTGGCGATGCAGCTGATACGCCCTATACCTCGATTGTCGGAAGCAAGGACCAGTTCTTTATTGGAACAGGGCTCGCCTACACTTTCTGAACGTCAATTTTCCGGCAGGGGATGCTGCTTCAAAGCGGTTTGGTATCGCTGTTCTGCTTTCTCGACCATCCGGCGCAAACGTCCGGTGAAAGGGTGACCGGCAGAGCTCAGCTTTACCCGTTTTCCAGCCAGTTTCAGACCGTACACAATGTCATCTTCGCCCAGATAAGCGCGGGCGCGTAGACTTTCGCGTATCGAACCATCGGCAGCAGTGAACACGTCCGGATCAATCGTGATCATCCATTCATCTTGCGACGTGGCAAAAATCGCGAAAGCCATCGGGTCTTCACCGCCGGGATTCACACGAAGCGTCAATGTTCCTTCGCGCTCACGCCCGCCAGAAAAGGCCTGACGCTGTTTGATACGGAAACGGATCGTGTGAAGTCCGCCATAGATGGCAAAAGCGCCCATAAGGCCGAACAGGATGCGGAAGAACAGGGGCGGTTGTTCATCCATCGGGATTAGCCCCAAACCGAACGCAACAAACACTGCGCCGACAGCAATGGTTACCAGTCCAAGCAAAAGGGTCGCCTCCCTGTTTCCAGCGAGCCGACCCTTAGAGATCTTTGCTTAAGACTTTGCGAAGTTACTCTTCGTCAGCGCCCGCGCCTTTGGCATTCTCAGCCAATTCGGGACGCGGACCGGGCAGAGGCGCGTCGCGATCACCTGTCTTAAGATAGGTGTCGAACCAGCGCATCATCCGAAGATTATAATCATAGCGAGATGCCGCCATGCGGTTGCCGTGACCTTCACCGGGATACAGCACCAGCCGCACAGGCGTATCGGTGCGAACCTTGATGTTGCGGTAAAGCTCGTAGCTCTGGCTTGGCGCAACTCGCGTGTCCTCTGCGCCGTGCATGATCAGGATTGGCGTATCAGCCTTGTCGACGTGATAGATCGGGCTGACTTCGAGCATTGTCTGCCAGTCATCCCATGGCCATTTCCGGCTGTGCACATTGTACATCTCGACCGGGATGTCGGTGGTGCCGAATTTGCTGATCTGGTTGGAAATACCCACGAACATGACCGATGCGGCATATTCTTCCGACAGAGCGGTCGCGCCCCAGGCAGAAGCATATCCGCCATAGGAACCGCCGGTGATGCCCACGCGGTCCGGATCGGCAATACCCTGCGCTACGAAGAAGCGCTTGGCATCGACAATGTCGTTGAATTCCTTGCCTGCATAATCGTTCTGGTGCTGTTTGGCGAAGTCCACGCCATAGCCAGTCGAACCGCGATAATTGGGCAGGAACACGGCGTAACCGGCACCTGCTGCCACCTGGCCGGGCTTGCTGTAAGCGGTCAACCAGCCATTGCTTTCATGCGCTTCGGGTCCGCCATGGACATTCATGATCAGCGGCGCGCCGCCTTCAGGGATGCCGCCCACCGGTTCGATCAGAATGCCCTCGACCTCCTGACCGTCGCGCGCGCTGTATTTGACCACGCGCTGGGTGCCGAAATCGATATCGCCAAGCCAGCTATTGTGGTTGGTCCAGCGGGTGATCTGGCCGTCGAGTGAAACGTCGAATAGTTCGCTTGGATGCTGGGCGCTGCTGGCGCGAACCACCACACGTTCACCGCCGGACTCGATGCCGCTGACAGCCAGCCCCTCAGCTTCGATTTCATTGAGCTGATTGCCGTTTGCGTCATACAGGCGCAGGAAACTCGTCGCGCCTTTGTGAATAACAGCGGCGAGCATGCCGTTGCTCAGAAACTCTGTATCGACAGTCGCTTCGGCAGCACCGGCATTGACTGGGCTGTAGGAACCGGTCGTGACATCGACCATATGCAGCGTAGTTGCTGCCGGATCGTTCATGTCGACACCGGCAACCAGTGACAATTTGCTGCCATCGGGCGAGATTTCGACATCGCCGATCTTGCCCGGCGTTTCGACCACGGCAGTCACTTCATTGGAGGCCAGGTCCATGATGTTGACGCGCTTCTTGGTGTAGCTGTCATCGACATTCGGGGTCGGCGCGACTTCGATAATCGCGGTGCGCCCGTTGGAGGCAATGTCGAAGCTGCTGACATAGCCCGGCACGCTGATTTCGCGCGGGTCTTCGTCCACTTCGCTGCCGACAGTGGCCGCGAAGAGGCGATTCAGGCGCGCTTCTTCTTCATACACCACAGCGTTGAAACCGGCTTTGCGCTGGGTGTCGCGCTGCTTGTCCTTTTCTGCCCCCACCAGCATGTAGATGGTCGAGCCGTCGGGGCTCCAGTCATAGGAACGCACGCTGCTGTCCGGCACTGCTGCCAGTTTTTTCTGCGCACCACCATCGACCGGAATGCCCCACACGGCGCGGTCTTCATCATCCTTGGACCACAGGAAGCTGACCATACGGCCGTCGGGAGAGAAAGTGATGCCGCCAGGGCTTACATCTTCGGGAAGAAATACGCGGGCATTGTCCGGACCGTAAGCGATGCTGAGTTCGGATTTGAAAGAGCCGTTATCCTCGCCTTCGCTGACATCGGGAAGGCGCGACTTGGTGTAGGCAACGCGGCTGCCATCGGGCGAAACGGCGATTGCGCCGACGCTTTCCAGCTTGGCAACATCTTCGGGTGTCATCGGGCGGGCCGATGCGGTTGCAGCAACGGAAACCGAGCCGAGCAGCGCGGCGGCGAGCAAAAGCTTGCGGGTCATGTTTGAATCCTCTCGTGACGAACTTCTCTGGCTGCGACCCATACCAAACATGGTTACAGGCGCAACCAATCCGCTTGCGGGACAAGCGGATTGCGAAATCCTAACGAAAGAATTGCAGCGGTGTTCCCGCTTACGGCGTGCCGGTAGCGTCTGTGTTGGCTCCGGCGAAATCGTCCCAGCTTTTCGGGACGCGAAGGCCTTTCTCCCGGCGCAAGGCAATCGCACGGCGCATGATTGCAATGTGATCGCCCGCGTTTTGCTCGCGTGTCAGGATCGCGAGATTGGCCATTCGCTGTGCGTCGAGACCAACCTTACCATCCAGTTCCAGCAAACGTTCCCGGGCAAGCTGGCGGTTGCCGCTTTTGAGAGCCATGGAAATCAGCGCTTTGCGGGCGCGCAGTTCCTCGGCTTGTTCCATCCCGCCGGTTTCGACCATTTGCTCCAAAGCAACCTCGCGGGATGCATCATTGCCCTGATCCTCGGCGATCTTGTATTGCCGCTTCGCGCCTTGCAGCCGTTCATAGGGCGAGAATTCTTCGGTGAATGTTAGATAGGCCAAGGTGTCTTGCGCATCCGCAATTTTCCCTGCGCCGTATGCCGCATCGGCATCGATCAACAAGCACGCAGCTTTGCGACCAATCCGCGGATCATCACTTGCGCATTCAGTTTTCCGGATGGTGCGAACATTGGCGCCTTGATCCATTCCGCTCTGGGGCACCAGACCCCGGGTGCCTGTGTTAGTCGCTATGCCTTGGAACTTGAAGAATGGCCTGCGTGCGATCCGGGAGCCGAGCACGACTTCTGGTTGATCGTCCGGTTCACCGGTCACGATTATCGGCGCCTCTGTAGGAACATCCGATTGCTGTTGTGCAATTTCCCCGGTTTTTTGCGCATCTTCTCGTTGAGATACGTCTTGCGCGTATAGTGGTGTCACACCAAGGCCAGCGATGCATGCGCTGGCCGCCAATAAGGCCGAAATTCGCAAAGCTTACTCCCTCATATGCGCTTGCCCGATGTTCTGCATCACTGCATGAAGGGCCGAAGAGGAGACTATCACAATGAAACCGCTTGCCAATCTGCTTTCAGGCGTTGCTGCGCTGTCGCTCGTATTTGCTGCACAGGCTGTCTCGGCCAAGACAACATATATTCATGCCGGGTCTGTGATCACCGATGCAGCAGGGGAGGCCAGTGGGCCTTCCACCATTATCGTTACAGACGGCAAGATCGTCAGCATCGAGGACGGCTTTCTGCCGACGCCGGAGGGGGCGGAGATGGTGCATCTGGCAGAGAAAACTGTCCTCCCGGGCCTGATCGATTTGCACACCCATTTGTCGGGCGACCCCAGCGGGGAATTCTGGCGCGGCGCGGTTAATCCGCCTGAATGGTACACGCTGGTCGCGGCGAAGAATGCGCGTATCACCGCGCTGGCAGGCTTTACCACCGTGCGCGATCTGGGCTCGCGCACCGACCAGGTCACACAGAGCCTGCGCCGGGCGACCGAGTCCGGCATGACGCCGGGACCGCGGATCGTTACGTCGGCGCGGACAATCGCGATTGTCGGCGGACACGGTGATATTAACGGCTTCCGTAAGGAAGTGAACGATGCGCTGGGCTCCAACTTTGCCTGCACCGGTCCTGTCGAATGTTCCGAACGGGTTCGCACCGCATCGAAATATGGTGCGGATTTGATCAAGATCACCGCAACCGGCGGTGTGCTCAGCCAGCAAGGGCGCGGGCTGGAAGCGCATTTCACCGATGAAGAAATGAAGGCGATTGTCGATACGGCGGAATCGCTTGGTCTGAAAGTCGCCGCCCACGCGCATGGCGCGCGCGGGATCGAAGCTGCGGCGCGGGCTGGCGTGCATACTATCGAACACGGCACCTATATTGA
>JAHDDJ010000153.1:3967-5078 GCA_020629385.1 Erythrobacter sp. | reverse complement strand
ACGGAGAACACCCAATGCCCACCACCGGAAAGCAGATTTTCTCGACACTGGACGCCGACGGCACGCTGACAGTCGAAGTTGGTGAAGGCACTTTTGCCGATCCAAAAGGCACGCAGGTGCTCGTCAAAATGGAAGCCGCGCCGATCAACCCCTCGGACCTCGCACTACTGTTCAGCGCCGCCGATCTCGAAAATGCCGAATACACACCCGGCAAGATTGTCGCGCAGATGCCAGAGCCGTTTCTGTCTGGCGCAAAAGGTCGCCACGGGCAGAAGTCCGTTGTCGGCAATGAAGGTGCAGGCACAGTCATCGCCGCTGGCGAAGACCCTGCGGCACAGGCCCTGATGGGCCAGCGCGTGGCCTGCGTCCCAGGCAATGCATTCAGCGAATACTGCCTTGCCGATGCTCCGATGTGTCTACCGCTTGGTGATATTTCTTCGGTCGACGGTGCGTCGGCATTCGTGAACCCGATGACCGCGCTTGGCTTTGTCGAGACTGCAAAAATGGAAGGGCACAACGCCATCATCCACCTCGCGGCGGCATCCAATCTCGGCCAGATGCTAAACCGTATCTGTCAGGAAGACGGGATGAAGCTGGTCAATATCGTGCGCAAGCAGGAGCAGGTTGATCTGCTCAAGAGCCAGGGTGCGGAATATGTTGTGAATTCGTCGGACGATGATTTCATGGAACAATTGCGCAGCGCGATTGACGCGACCGATGCCTATCTAGGCTTCGACCCGATTGGGGGCGGCAAGATGGTCGATGCTTGCTTGAAAGCCATGGAGCAGGTTGCCGCATCAAAGATGACAGAATTCTCCCGCTATGGATCCAATCAGGACAAGAAGATGTATCAGTATGGCCGCCTCGATCTCGGGCCGACCATTCTGACGCCTTCCTACGGCCTGCAATGGCACGTTGCCGGGTGGCTGCTGACACCGTTCCTCGCCAAGGCAGGCATGGAAACGGTTGTGCGCATGCGCACCCGCGTGTTGCAGAATATGAAAACCACCTTCGCGAGCAGCTACAAGGCGCATGTCAATCTGGAGCAAATGCTCGAGAAAGATGCGGCGATCGATTACCGTGCGATGAAAACGGGCGAGAAATATCTCGT
>JAHDDJ010000153.1:0-3867 GCA_020629385.1 Erythrobacter sp. | reverse complement strand
TGCTGAATTCCTCTTGTGCGCGAGCGGGGTCGGTGATCCCGTTCGCAAGCAGGAGCTGGAGCAATATCCGCGCTCTGGCCGGGCCAAGCGCCCGCGCAGCAATGAAGTTTGCGGTATCATCCTCCGGCTCGCGGTCGACCAGACCCTCATCCACGCGGGAAGCACGCACCACCGGCACGCCCTGCTTCACGGCTTGTGCCAGCGCGTCGCGGATGCCGCGCGGTGCATTGCCGTGGCCGAAACCCGCCAGCACGATCCCTTTCGCGCCGCCATCGAGCGCCTGCGTGACATTATCCGCAGACATGCCCGCATAGGCATAGAGGATGGAGACTTTGGGCATATCTTCAAACAGGCGGTACCGCGCCGGTTCGTTCACGCGCCAGGCCGGGCCGAACCATTCGAGCGATGTCGGCGTAACATGCCCGACCGGACCACGCGGAAACCCCTTGAATGCATCGACATTTTCGGTGTGCGCCTTGCGCGCATCGCGGGCTGCAAAAATGCGGTCGCTCATGACCAGCAAAACGCCTCTACCCGCTGCATCCTGATCGCTCGCAACCCGCACCGCATTGGCAAAATTGCGCATCCCGTCGCTGCCCACCGCATCGGAAGCGCGCATCGCACCCACCAGTACTACCGGTTTGGTCGTCGGCAGCGTCTGATCAAGCAGAAAGGCGGTTTCCTCTGCCGTATCGGTGCCGTGGGTTATCACGATCCCGCAGCATGCATCATCGCTCATCGCCTCCGTAGAAGCCGCATGGAGCCGCTTCCACAGGTCGGGACCGATATCTTCCGACCCGATATTGGCAAATTGTTCGCCAACCAGCTTGGTCGTGATGCCCATTCCGGCCAGCTCTGCCAGAAACGAATCGATTCCGATTTGCCCCGGCCGGTAATCCTTGCGGACCGCCGATCCGGCGACACCGGCAATCGTTCCGCCGGTCGCAAATACCTTGATATGCTGCTCGCTCATGCCGCGCCCATAGGCGGAAGCGAAAAAAGGTTCAAAGAAATCCACTTTCGCAATTGATTTTGAACCTTTCGGCGCTATTAGCACCTTCTCCGACGGAAATGGGCGATTAGCTCAGTTGGTAGAGCATCTCGTTTACACCGAGAGGGTCGGCAGTTCGAGCCTGTCATCGCCCACCATTTCCACTGCATTTCAATGCTGCGCTCAATTCCCTGTTTCGAGCTTGCGCTCGCTGGGCCCACCATTTCCGCAGATCACCCTTCCGATATCGCCGCTGCTATCGCTTCCTGCATTTCCGGGCTCGACCAGTCATATTCGCCGACAACGCGCCAGATCTCCTGGCCGGACGAATCATACAGCACTGTGGTCGGCAGCACGCCGCCGCCCAGTGCGAAGCCCAATTCATTGTCCGGATCGAGCCAGGGTTCCAGATTGCGAAATTGCATCCGGGCGAAGAACGGCTCCACTTTCTCGGCACCTTTCAGGTCTTGGCTGACGGTGATGACGCGCAGATCATCGCCCATCGCATCGGCCAGATCGTCCAGCATCGGCATTTCCACCACGCAGGGTGCGCACCATGTCGCCCACAGATTGACCAGCACCGGCTGCCCCTGAAGCGCGCCGAGGTTGAGCTGTTTGCCCGACGGATCGAGCACATTCACCGCGGGCAGCAGCGCTCCGGCTTTCGAGGTGTCGATGGTGCCGGACAAGCTTTGCTTCTTATCTGCCAATGCGCCCTGTTCTTGCGCGCTGTCGGGTGCTTCCCTATCGCAGGCAGCAAGGGCCAGACACAGGCCCGCTGCAAGCCCCACTTTAGACAAGGCATTCGGCGTGAACGATATGGACAAGGACACGGCAGGCTCCAATCAGATGTGGGGCGGTAGGTTCGCTGAAGGACCTAGTGCAATCATGCGCGAAATCAACGCCTCGATCCCGTTCGACAAGGCTCTGTGGCGTCAGGACATCGCCGCCAGCAAAGCGCATGTCGCAATGCTGGGCGCGCAAGGCATTGTTTCGTCCGCCGATATGAAAGCGATTTCTGACGGGCTTGATGCAGTTGCGGCAGAATATGAAAAAGATGGCGTTCCCGAGGACTGGGACCTCGAAGATATCCATATGACCACCGAAAGCCGGCTTGCCGAATTGATCGGTCCGGCTGCGGGGCGCTTGCATACTGCGCGCAGCCGCAACGATCAGGTGGCGACCGATTTCCGGCTGTGGGTGCGCGAAACGCTCGACCAGACCGATGCCGGCCTTGCCAGCTTGCAGCGCGCGCTGGTCACACAGGCAGAAGCCCACGCAGACAGCATCATGCCCGGCTTCACCCATTTGCAGACCGCACAGCCGGTTACGCTGGGGCATCACCTGATGGCCTATTACGAAATGCTGCGGCGCGACCGTTCGCGATTGCAGGATGCGCGCGATCGGATGAACGAGTGCCCGCTTGGTTCAGCGGCCCTGGCAGGCACGGGCTTTCCAATTGATCGCGATGCAACCGCAATGGCGCTCAGCTTTGACCGCCCGACCGCCAACAGTCTGGATGCTGTTTCGGACAGGGATTTTGCGCTCGATTACCTGATGGCGGCAAGCCAGATTTCGCTGCATCTGTCACGACTGGCAGAGGAGTTCATCATCTGGGCCAGCCAACCCTTCGGCTTTGTGCGGATGGCTGATAGCCTGTCGACCGGCAGCTCGATCATGCCGCAGAAAAAGAACCCAGATGCTGCCGAACTGGTGCGCGGCCATGCGGGCCGGATCATCGGGGCCGCGACCTCGCTGATGATCACCATGAAGGGCCTGCCGCTCGCCTATTCGAAAGATATGCAGGACGATAAGCCGCCGGTGTTCGAGGCCGCAGGGCTGCTTGCGCTTTCCATTGCCGCGATGACCGGCATGGTCGCCGACAGCACTTTCAAGACAGACCGGATGCGGCAGGCGGCGGAACTTGGCTATGCCACAGCGACAGACCTCGCCGACTGGCTGGTGACGGAGGCTGACATTCCCTTCCGGGAGGCGCACCACATCACCGGAGCCGCTGTCAAACTGGCAGAGCAGCGCGGTGTTGCTCTGGATGAGTTGTCGCTGGAGGATCTGAAAGCTATCGATGCGCGAATTGACGAACGGGTCTATGCGGCGCTTTCGGTCGAAGCATCGGTGGCGGCGCGCAAATCCTATGGCGGGACCGCGCCCGATCAAGTGAGGAACCAGGTGACCGCTGCCCGCGTAGAACTGGGGATGGAGACGTAATGCGAAAACACCTAGCCCTTGCCGCTTGTGTAGCGCTCGCAGCTTGCGGGCAAAAAGCTGATCTGGAACCAGCCGCCGGACAATCCCTGCCCGTCGCAGCATCAGGCGCCAGCGCGCCGCCCAGTGCGGATGAGCTTCTCACACCGGATCCGCAAGCCGCGCCTGAACGCAGTGTCGAACTGCGCCGCCGCAGCGAAGAGCGGGAGGATGATCCGTTCGACCTCCCTCCCCCCGAATAAAGACGACTGACCCATGGACCATTTCCAGCTTCGCAACGGCGTCATGTATGCCGAAGATGTACCGCTGACCGCGATTGCAGAGCAGGTCGGCACGCCGGTCTATGTCTATTCGCGCGCGACTCTGGTGCGCCATGCCCGTGTGTTTCGGGACGGGCTGAGCCAGCTCGACAATCCGCATATCGCCTTTGCGGTAAAGTCCAACCCCAACCTGGCGGTACTGAAGGTACTGCAACAGGAAGGCTACGGCGCGGACGTGGTTTCGGGCGGAGAGCTGGTGCGCGCTTTGGCCGCCGATATGCGCCCCGAGGACATCGTATTTTCCGGCGTAGGCAAAACCGATGCCGAATTGTTGCAGGGCCTGCGCGCCGATATCGGGCAATTCAATATCGAATCCGAAGAAGAAGGGCACGA
>JAHDDJ010000152.1 GCA_020629385.1 Erythrobacter sp. | reverse complement strand
ATTGCCGGACGCGCTTATGCGGAAAGCAACGGGATTGTGGTCGAAGATCCGGAAACGATCTTCATCATTCTGGCCAATCTGCTGTTCCATCCACTGATTACCGGCTTTCTTCTGGCGGCTTTGCTCGCTGCGGTGATGAGTACAATCAGCTCGCAATTGCTGGTCGCATCATCCTCGCTGACGGAAGATTTCTACCGCCTGTTTCTGCGCAAGCAGGCCGGTGAACGCGAGGCGGTCAATGTCGGCCGCATCTGCGTTTTCCTTGTCGCCGCCATTGCAGCGTTTATCGCCAGCGATCCCGATAGCCAGGTTCTGGGGCTGGTATCCAACGCATGGGCCGGTTTCGGCGCTGCGTTTGGTCCCCTCATCATCCTGTCCCTGACATGGGACAAAATGACCGGCAGCGGAGCCGTAGCCGGGCTTGTCACCGGGGCCGCAGTTGTCATCGGGTGGATCGCTCTGGGCTGGAACGGCAGCTTCCTCGGCGGCGAAGGCGTATACGAGATCATCCCGGGCTTTGTCGCCGCATGGCTGGCAATCGTCCTGGTCAGTAAGGTAACAGCGCAAAGGGAGAGCTGACATGGCGAAAATTACAGGTCTGGGCGGGGTCTTCTACGTCGCTGCCGATCCGGAAGCCACGCGCGCGTGGTACCGCGAGAAGCTCGGTCTTGATGGCGAATATGGCCCGCAAATGCTGTGGTCCGAAGAAACCGGCGACACACCCTATTCTTTGATCAGCCATTTCAAGGATGACGGCTATATCAAGCCCGGCAAGGGCGGCTTCATGATCAATCTGCGGGTCGATGATCTCGACGGTTTTGTCGCACTCCTGAAGAGCCGCGATGTCGAGATTCTCGACAGTGTGGATGAAGGATATGGCAAGTTCGCATGGCTGCTCGATCCCGACGGCGTAAAAATCGAGCTATGGCAACAGGTTGAAGCGCCCGAATAGAGCGGCAATGCGCCTGTCACTTAGGGCCATGTTAACCAGCATTTGGCAACAATGCGTCCATGACGCGCGCATTTCTTCTGGCCTTTACCTCGCTTGCCCTGAGCGGCTGCACTCTTCTGCCAGCCGGTAAGGACACACAGCCGCGCCGCAGCGCCAGCGTGCCTGCCATGCCTGTTTCCCCAGTGGCGCAGCGTTGCCTTGCGCAATTGGGACAGACAGGATCGCGCTTTACGCCCGTGCCGGACCAATATTTTGGCGCCGGGTGCTCCAATCTCAATTCGGTCCGTATCGCCGGACTGCAGAGCGATACTGACAGCGTGGCCCTGACCAACCTCGGTCCGGTGGCCTGCCCCACGGCGCAAAGCTTTGCCCAATGGGCGCGTTTCGGCGTTGACCGGGCTGCGCGCCAGCTTCTCGGCAGCAGGCTGGTGAGGATCGAAACGATGGGCAGCTATGTCTGTCGCAATGTCGCTGGCTCCTCGCGGCGTTCGGCGCATGCCACAGCCGAAGCCATCGATGTGGCAGCCTTCGTCCTCGCCGATGGTAGACGCATCAGCGTGGCCGGAGACTGGTCGAACGGATCACCGCAGGAGCGCGAATTTCTACGCATCGTCCATCGCAGCGCGTGCAAGCGCTTCGGGACCGTTTTGGGTCCGCAATATAATGCCGCGCACCGCGACCATTTCCACCTGGAAAAAGGCGCTGGAGCTCGTGGCAGCAAAGGTTTCTGCCGTTAGAACAATTCAGGCCATCACCTTGCTATCAATATTGGCCTCGATCCGCATGCGCACGGCGTCGGCTGCATGGCTGGCCCCCAATTTTGTCATCATATTGGCACGGTGGATTTCCACAGTGCGCGGGCTGATATCCAGCTCTCGCGCAATGGCCTTGTTGCTCATGCCGCGTGACAGCCAGTCTAGTACTTCACGCTCACGGTTTGACAGGTTGGAAATGCGGTCGCGCGCATCGAGCATTTTTTGACGCGCTGCACCAAAAGCTGCTGCCTCGGGGCCGATTGTGGTCAAGGTCCGTTCCAGCCGGGTCCGGTCCAGCGGCAGAGCCAGATAATCCAATGCTCCGGATTTCATTGCCTCGACGATACAGTCCGGATCGATTTCATCAGCAAAGGCCACAACCGGTAGCCATATACCCTCTGCCGCCAGCCTTTCCATAAATTGTCCCACGCCGCCCAGAACAGGGTCGTCGCGCACCAGAATTATACCATCGATCAAAGGCCTTTGGCTGAGTTCATCGAAATCTGCATAGACTTCGGCATGGTGCCCCATCGCATAGGCGATACTCGCCAATTCGGCGCGCAGGCGGCTGGACGGATCAACGAGGTGAATTGTCTGTTTGTTTTCCATGGCCGCAATTGTGCCGCACAAATCCGGTCATGCACGCCGGAGAGCAACCGTTTTCGAGTAAGTAACAAAGCTGATCCGAGCCATTACGCAGGCAGTGCTACCTAGGTAAATTTATCTCCAAATCGGAGCATTCAGCGCGTTTTTGTGGTGCTAAAGCGCGTCCAGTTCGCGCATGACCGCCGCAATACAAGCAGGCGAGTAAGAGAACCCGATGTGATTGCAGTCGATCTCGACAGCGCGATCGCGCTCGCCATCCTCGCCGCTCGTGGTCGGCGGACTGACAATCCCGTCGCGGCGGCTCCAGAAAGCAATAGTTTCGACCGGCGGCTTTTCCCGGACATCACCTTCAATGGGCGGCTGATCAACCGGGTGGCCGGTAATGAATTGATAGATACGCCACGCATTATTGGCTCTCGGATTGCCCGAGAAAGGCGAGCCCATGGTAATAACCTTGGCCACGCGTTCGGGGTGGCGCTTTGCCAATTCGCGCGCGAATAAGCCGCCAAGACTCCATCCCACGAGCACCACTTCACGCCCGTAGCGCTGGTGTATATCAACCAGCCGCTGCTCCAGAAATGCGACATTCTCCGGCGTCGGTCCGAAATTGAATCCCATACCCCAGCGTTTGACGGTGTGCCCTGCTTTCTCAAGCTGCTGCGCCATATACTTCATACGCACCGGATGGGTGCCAAAGCCGGGCAGCAACATGACCGTGCGCGGCGTTTCGGCAGCGGGCACATCCATCCGCCGAAACATGCGCAGCACGGGCTCAAGAACCACGCGGCTCTCCGCAATCGAATGCCACAATTTCGGGCGCGGCGCCGGATCGGGATTAGGCATCCGCGCCAGATCAATCCGCTTTTTCAGATCGACTTGCGGAATGGCGGGAGGCTTTTCCATCGCTATCAGACGGTCCTCAGGGGCAATCACCCAGTCGTTCTGACTTGATATTCAGCTTCATGCTCATGTCACCGACCACCGGAATACCCAGCTTCATATCCATCGTCATGTCGCTGCTTTCTTCCGCCACAGTTCCGGCAATGGCGATATTGGCGGATGTGCCAAAACCCGCATCGCAAGCGAGCGCCGCATCCAGCTGTGAACCCTCGGCTGCGAATTTGGAGAAATTGCAGGACATGCCGCGCTGCGCCTCGGCCAAACCACTGACAATGTCCTGATAGCCCTTTTCGGCTTCTTCGGCAGTAAGGCAACGTTCCTTGTCGCCTTCTTGAATTTTGGCTTCCTCGCGAATGCGGACCAGGTCTGCTTCGGTCGCGCCTGGCACGGTCATATCGACCAGGGTGGTGGTGTTGCGATACAGGCCGGGCAATGGTTTGGGCAGTTCGCTGATCTCTGCCGCGACCTCTTCCTCGGTCATGCTATTTTCCGGCTGCTCCGGTTCCGATCCGCAGGCGGCAAGCCCCAAAGCCAATGCCGGCACAATCACCCATCCACGCATCACAATTCTCCCGTTTCAATATCGCCCGATGCTACCAAGCGGAACAGCGCGTGCCAACCGCTTGTAGCCCGGGCGTTTTCTCTCCATATCAGCGGGCATGGCAGAACTTGTGATCCGGCGCGGACTGGAAGAACCCGATACCAGCGGCGACTTTGTACCGCACAAACCTGCGCGTCCAGAAAAGAGCATGGGCGGCAAACGGTTTGAGATTGTGTCGGACTATGAGCCCGCAGGTGACCAGCCCACCGCAATCGCCGAACTGGTCGGCGGCATCCGGCAAGACGAGAAAACGCAGACGCTGCTCGGTGTGACCGGGTCGGGCAAGACTTTCACCATGGCCAAGGTGATCGAGGCGACGCAGCGTCCTGCCCTGATCCTTGCCCCGAACAAGATCCTCGCCGCGCAGCTTTACGGGGAGATGAAAAGCTTCTTCCCCAACAATGCGGTCGAATATTTCGTCAGTTACTACGACTATTACCAGCCCGAAGCCTACGTTCCGCGCAGCGATACCTATATCGAGAAAGAATCTTCGGTAAACGAGGCGATTGACCGGATGCGCCACTCCGCCACGCGGGCGTTGCTGGAGCGTGACGACGTGATCATCGTCGCGTCGGTTTCCTGCCTGTATGGCATCGGATCGGTCGAAACCTATTCGGCTATGATTTTCGACATCAAGAAAGAGCAGACGGTCGATCAGCGCGAATTGATCCGCAAGCTGGTGGCCCTGCAATATAAGCGCAACGATGCGGCGTTCGCGCGCGGCAATTTCCGGGTGCGCGGCGATAATCTGGAAATCTTCCCGAGCCACTATGAAGACATGGCATGGCGGATCAGCTTCTTCGGGGACGAGATCGAAGAGATCAGCGAATTCGATCCGCTGACTGGTAAAAAAGGCGCGAGCCTCGATACCGTGCGCGTCTATGCCAACAGCCACTATGTGACGCCGGGCCCGACGATGAAGCAGGCGAGCGAGGCGATCAAATTCGAGCTTCAGGAACGGCTCAAGGAACTCAACGAAGAAGGCTTGCTGCTGGAAGCCCAGCGCCTTGAACAGCGCACCAATTTCGATCTGGAAATGATTGCCGCCACAGGAAGCTGTGCGGGGATCGAGAATTATTCGCGCTTCTTGAGCGGCCGTTTGCCGGGTGAACCACCGCCGACACTGTTCGAATATCTGCCTGAAAACGCACTGCTATTCGTGGATGAAAGCCACCAGACAGTCCCGCAAATCGGCGCGATGTCCAAAGGCGATCACCGCCGCAAGCTCACTCTCGCCCAATATGGCTTCCGCCTGCCCAGCTGTATCGACAACCGCCCGCTCCGCTT
>JAHDDJ010000151.1 GCA_020629385.1 Erythrobacter sp. | reverse complement strand
TCGATCATGTAGTCTGTTCCATTGCGTCGATGTCTATGGATTACC
This sequence comes from Erythrobacter sp., assembly GCA_020629385.1. Lineage (GTDB taxonomy): Bacteria > Pseudomonadota > Alphaproteobacteria > Sphingomonadales > Sphingomonadaceae > Pontixanthobacter. Next base: position 5,107 of record JAHDDJ010000151.1, on the reverse strand, counting down.
CGATGATTTTCCCAAGGGAACGGGCCGTGAAATCAACCATGGGGACGACCCGCGCGTAATTCAACCTAGTCGGGCCAATCACACCCAAAACTCCAACAACTTTCCCTTCTCCGTCGCGATAGGGCGATGCGATGACCGATGAACCGGACAGTGAAAACAGGCGGTTTTCCGAGCCAATGAATATACGTGCTGATTCCGCCTCTCGCGCATTTTCGAGCAATTCGGCCACCGATTGCTTGTTTTCCAGATCATCCAAGAGCGATCGTACCCGTTCAAGGTCCTGCAATGCGCCATCATCGAGCAAATTTGCTTGACCGCGAATAATCAGGACAGGGCGTTCTGTGGGATCTTTGCTCCAAACCGCGAGGCCCCGTTTTACGAGATCACTACTCGCCTGATCGAGCGCGGATTTTCCCGAGACGATTTCCTGCTTCAGTAGCCGCGTTGCTTCGGCAAGTGTTCGCCCGGCCATACGCGCAGTGATGAAGTTTGAAGCTTTTTCGAGGGTGGCTGGATCAACCGGTTCGGGCAAGTCGACAACGCGGTTCTCAACCTGCCCATCTTCGCCAACGAGCACAGCGAGAGCCTGTTGCGGCGAGAGAGAAACAAGGCTCAATTGCCGCAAACGCACTTCGCGCTGCGGCACCATCACCATGCCTGCGGCACCGGAAATATCGGACAGTAGTGTGCTGGTAGCCTCTAGCGCACGCTCTATAGGTCCCGGATTACGAAGCCGCTTTTCAATCTCGGCGCGTTCTTCCCTTGAAGGTTCGGCAACCTGCATCATGCCATCGACAAAAAGGCGAAGACCGGTCTCTGTAGGCATACGCCCCGCACTTGTATGCGGCGCGGCTAGCAGGCCAAGCTGCTCCAGATCAGCGAGCACCGAGCGGATTGAGGCGGGTGACAGTTCGACCCGCCCATCATTGGCCAGTGCTTTCGAACCAACCGGCTGACCATCGGCGATATAGCCCTCGACCACGAGCTGGAATATCGCGCGAGCGCGGTCAGTCAGTTCGGTAAGAGGGACATTGGACATGGCAACAATCTAATCACTGGCCTTGCGGCCTCAACCCCCTTGCGCCTAACGCTGCCGTAACGATTCAACAAAGGAATATTTATGAGACCTTCCGGCCGTGCGCCTGATGAAATGCGCGCAATCACGATTGAAACAGGCTTTACCAAACATGCAGAGGGTTCCTGCCTGATCAGTTGCGGTGATACCCGTGTCTTGTGCACAGCCAGTGTCGAAGAACGCATTCCGCCATGGCTGCGCGGAAAAGGCGAAGGCTGGGTAACCGGTGAGTATTCCATGCTCCCGCGCGCAACGCATACACGCGGCAGCCGTGAAGCAGCCCGCGGCAAGCAAAGCGGCCGGACGCAGGAAATCCAGCGACTGATCGGGCGTAGCCTGCGCGCTGTGGTTGATCTGAAGAAACTGGGTGAGCGCCAGATTACTCTGGATTGCGACGTGATCCAGGCAGATGGCGGAACGCGTACTGCCTCGATTTCTGGCGCTTGGGTGGCGCTGCGTCTGGCGGTCAACTCGCTGATGAAATCGGGTGACATTACGCATGACCCGATTACCGCCCAAGTCGCAGCGATCAGCTGTGGTATCTATAAGGGCACGCCCGTTCTGGATCTCGATTATGCCGAAGACAGCAATGCCGATGCGGATGCCAACTTTGTTCTGATCGAAGGTGGCCAGATCGCAGAAGTGCAAGCCACTGCCGAAGGTGCAACCTATGACGAGGAAGGACTTTTGCGCCTGCTCCGTCTCGCCAACATCGGCTGCAATGGCATATTCGCAGCGCAGCTTGACGCTGTAAAATGAGCAGAAGGCTAGGTTCCGGATCACTGGTGATCGCCACGCACAATGCGGGTAAACTGAAAGAGATTTCAGCCTTGCTCGAACCGCATGGCATGAAGTGCCTGTCTGCGGGATCGCTCGGCCTTCCGGAACCGCCAGAAACCGGCACCACCTTTGTTGAGAACGCACTGATCAAAGCGCGTGCTGCGGCGGAGGCTTCAGGCATTGTTGCGCTCGCTGATGATAGCGGCCTTTCGGTTGCGGCACTGGATGGCCGTCCCGGGGTGTACACCGCCGATTGGGCCGAACGGCAATGGTTCGAAGGTACCGCAGGTCGCGACTGGTATATGGCCATGGGTAAAGTCGAAGGAATGCTGTGCGAAAAAGGGCCGGATACACCGCGCGATGCTTGGTTCTCCTGCGTTCTCGCGATTGCTTGGCCCGACGGTGAGAGCGCCGTTTACGAAGGCAAGATCGACGGCGCGCTGACATGGCCGCCGCGTGGAACCATGGGCTTCGGTTACGACCCTGTTTTCGTACCCGAAGGGCGAGACAAGACATTCGCCGAACTCGATCCGGCAGAAAAACACGCGATGAGCCATAGGGCGGATGCTTTTGCAAAGCTGGTCGCAGAGCAATTTGGCGGCTAGTCTGCGGCCATGGCCCGCGCGCTATATATCCACTGGCCCTTCTGTCTGAAGAAATGCCCCTATTGCGACTTCAACAGCCATGTTCGCGATGCAGTCGACAATGACATTTGGCAACGGGCGCTGCTTTCCGACATGCAGCATGAAGCATCCCTTGCAAGCGGCGAGCCTTTGCAGTCGATCTTCTTCGGTGGTGGAACACCTTCGCTAATGCCCCCTGCCCTTGTCGCTGCACTGCTGACCCAGGCAGAACAGTTGTGGGGTTTTGCGCCGGATATAGAAATCACGCTGGAAGCCAATCCTTCCTCGGTGGAAGCGGCAAAATTTGCTGAACTTGCCGCGGCCGGCGTGAACCGTGTTTCTTTAGGCTTGCAAGCGCTCCAAGACGAAGACCTTCGATTTCTCGGACGACTACATTCCGTGAACGAAAGCCTTGCCGCGCTGGAAATCGCGCAGGAAGTTTTCGACCGAGTTAGTTTTGATCTGATTTATGCCCGGCCCGACCAGACAAGCGCTCAATGGCGAAAAGAGCTTGAACGCGCCTTGTCGTTCGGCACCGATCATCTCTCTCTTTATCAGTTGACGATTGAGCCCAACACGCGGTTCGCAACAGATGTCCGAAGATCGGTCTTCACACCGATGGACGATGATCCTGCTGCAGATTTGTATGCGTTGACGCATGAAATGACGGCGCAAGCAGGTTTGCCAGCCTACGAGATCAGCAATTATGCCCGGCCCGGGCAGGAAAGCCGCCACAATCTGACATACTGGCGATACCAAGACTATTGCGGCATCGGCCCTGGTGCTCACGGCCGACGCGGTGGTAATGCGACACTGCGGCACAAAAAGCCCGAGAATTACCTCAATGCCGTCAGTCAATTTGGCCATGGTACAAAAGAAGACCCGCCGCTTTCCTCGTCTGACCAAGCGAGTGAAGCTCTCTTGATGGGGCTTCGCCTGATTGAAGGGGTTGATCTTGAAGCGTTGACCGTCCGCTTTGGGTTTCAGCGAGAGGTGTTGATCAACTCCGGCAAGCTGGCGCACCTGACACAGCTAGGTTTTCTTTGGCAGACAGAAGACAGGATCGGAATCACGGCGCGCGGGATGCCTGTGCTTGATGCGATCCTCGGGGAGATTGTCGGCAATGAACTGGTGTCGGCATGACCAAAGCGGACTTACTTGAACAGTGGCGCGATCATCTTGAGCAAAATCGCCGCCGGTCACCGCACACTGTACGGGCCTATCTTGCAGCGGCGAAACTGCTCATTGAACGCCAAGGGGCCGAAAGCTGGAGCGATCTCGCCAAGTTGGAGGGGCCTTCCCTGCGTACACACCTCGCCGGCCGCCGTGCCGACGGACTTGGCAATAGCTCGACTGCTCGCGAGTTGTCTGCGATCAAAGCTCTGGTGAAATTCGCGCGCGAACAATCTGGTCTCAGCGAGGCAACCCCACCGCGTCTTCGTGGCCCCCGGATCAAGAAAGGGCTCCCCCGTCCGGTTACCCCCGATGAGGCCACCAATCTTGCCGAATTGGTCTTGGAATCAGCGTCAGATGACTGGATCGGCGCAAGAGATCGGGCGGTCCTTTTGTTGCTTTACGGTGCTGGGATGCGGATCGCCGAGGCTCTTTCACTGAAGGGATCGGATCATCCACTTGGCGAAACACTGTCCGTCACAGGCAAAGGCAACAAGCAGCGCATTGTGCCCATTATTCCGCTGATCCGCGACGCAGTGGATGCCTATGTTTCCGCTTGCCCTTGGAAAATAGACCCTGACACTGCGCTATTCAAAGGGGCAAAAGGTGGGCCCCTCAGCCAGGGCATGGTCCAGAAAGCAATGGCGAAAGCACGCGTCGCGCTAGGCCTTCCCGCAACTGCAACGCCCCATGCTCTGAGGCACAGCTTTGCGACGCATCTGCTCAGCGCAGGAGCTGATTTGCGCAGCCTGCAGGAGCTGCTCGGCCACGCTAGTCTCGGCAGTACGCAAATCTACACGAAGGTCGATGCGGCGACGTTGCTGGAAACCTATCGTGATGCCCATCCCAGAGAGCGCAAGGACTAGAGGCGGGCCTCGATTGCGTCCCAGATTCTGCCTGGCGTATCGGTGCCGTTAAACTTGTCGATAGCGACAATACCCGTTGGCGACGTCACATTGATTTCGGTCAGCCATTTTCCGCCGATGACATCAATCCCGACAAAAACGAGCCCGCGTTTTTTCAGCTCTGGCCCCATTGCAGCGCAGATTTCCTCTTCAACAGGAGTTAGGTCCGCGGCCTCGGCATAACCTCCTTGCGCCAGGTTGGACCGAAACTCGCCCTTGCCCGGCTTGCGGTTAATCGCTCCGGCATATTCACCGTCGACCAGAACAATACGCTTGTCGCCTTCGGACACCTCGGGAAGGAATGGCTGGACCATATGCGGTTCCGGCCAAGTCTGGTTGAACACTTCAAACAAGGCCGATGTATTGGTCCGGTCCTCACCGATCTTGAAGATCGCTTTGCCGCCATTGCCGTGGAGCGGTTTTACAACAACGCTGCCGTGCTTTTCCTGAAAGCGGCGCACGTCATCCAGTTCGCGTGCAATAAGCGTAGGCGGCATGAAGCGCGCATAGTCCAACACAAACATCTTTTCCGGCGCGTTGATGACTTCGCG
>JAHDDJ010000150.1 GCA_020629385.1 Erythrobacter sp. | reverse complement strand
TACGGGGTCATGAGCTGCTTTAAGTGCTCACGTTCATTGCTGCTCATGCCTTACTGCCTACTGATGGGGAGGGTTTACGTGTATTGAATTTGGGTACAACGTGAATCACGGCTTACACCGTCTTAAGAACCACTGACCACGAAAGCGGCATTACCGGTAGCAATTAAAACGTCGTCTTCATTACGCAGATTCATTCGGGTCGTGGCAATTCGACGGCCGAGTCGAACAATTTCAGCATCAGCGATAAAGCGATCACCTAAGCCTGGGCGCAAATAATCAATACGCATATCCAGAGTACCCAAGTACTTAAACTGCTCTAACACCTGCAGCCGGGTTTCCGAAAACCTCGCCTTGGCAATTGCGGACATCACCGCCAAACCGCCTGTTGTGTCCAACACACTCGAGATCACGCCACCATGTAACCGCCCATATAAATAATGACCCACAAACTCTGGTCGCATATTAAAGGCTGCGGTTACCGGGTCGCCCCACAGATCGGTCACTTCTAAGCCCAGGTGTTCGTTAAAACGAATTCGGTGCTCAAATAAGTCGATGATGTCGGCGGCGAGCTGTTCAGTTTCAGCGGCCGGTCGTGGGGATGGTTCGCTCATCGCAGCAGCTTACCGCAGCTGTGCAACAGAAATCCGCTCGCGCTACCATTAGTTGTTATGGACATTAACAACAAGACATTTGTAATAACTGGTGGCGCGCGTGGCTTGGGGTTCGGCATCGCCCATATGTTTGCCGAACAAGGCGGCCGAGTTGCACTTATCGATCAAGACGAAGAAGCACTTCAAAAGGCCTGCGAAGCGCTGCCTCTTCAACCAGACAGTCCCTCATCCAAACACAGCTGGCATCTTGCCAACGTGGCCGATGAGGCTAGCGTGGTGGCTGCCTTTGATGCCATAGCCGCAGAACACGACGGCATTGATGGTTTGGTGAACAACGCGGGGATTTTGCGCGATGGCTTACTACTCAAAACCGATAAGGAGGATCGCCAACACGTTGTGCAAACACTCAGCTTGTCGCAGTGGCAGGCCGTGATTGACGTAAACCTCACCGGTGTTTTTTTGTGTGGGCGTGAAGCGGCAAAACATATGGTTACCCACGGCAAACCCGGGGTGATCATCAACTTATCCAGCGTCAGTCGCGCAGGAAATATGGGGCAATCAAACTACGCCGCCGCAAAGGCTGGGGTTGCTGCACTGACCGTTACGTGGGCGAAAGAGCTCGCCGCAAAAAACATACGAGTAGCAGCGTTGGCTCCGGGGGTATTTGGCACCGACATGGTGGCTTCTATGAAACCCGAAGCGCTGGATCGTATGTTGAAGTTTGTCCCGTTGGGGCGTCTGGGCGAAGTCAGCGAGCTGGCTCATTCGGTTCGATATTTGGTGGAAAACGACTTCTTCACAGGGCGCGTGCTGGAGATTGATGGAGGAATCCGTCTCTAGACAGAGATACGTAAGCACCGACAGCAAAGCGGTTCTCAAAGTCCAATATGAGGTAATTGGTCCGCATCATTATGCTAAGATTGAAACGGATTTATTCTTTATGGGAATAAATACAGCGCAAACGCACTCGATCTTCCCAAAATCGACTTAAGTGGTGCGTTAGCTCCCTACGCTACTTGGAGAAATTCATAATGAAAAACACGCTAATTGCTGCGGCTGCGGGTCTTACGATGATCGCAGGCACAGCGAGCGCTCAAGAATCGCTGGAAATGACTTCGTCGTTCAGCAAAAACCTGCCGATCCTCGGTACCGCGGGTGTTGATTTCGTATCCAAAATCAACAGCATCTCAACCGAAGTCGAATTCGAACACTTTGATCCAGGCAAGCTGGTACCAACGTTAGAAGCCCTGGATGCTGTATCCAACGGTTCGGTTGATTCAGCGTTTGCAACATCGGGTTACTGGCAAGGCAAAATCCCTGCGGCTTCTTTGTTTGCAGCGGTTCCCTTTGGCCCAGAAGCGGGTGAATTCTTAGGATGGATCTTGTACGACGACGGTGCGGCACTGTGGCAAGAAATGTACGACCAAGCCGGCTATGACGTTGTTGCAATCCCCTGTGGTGTAATCGCACCGGAAACTTCAGGTTGGTTCAAGAACGAAATCAATAGCCTTGATGACCTTAAGGGTCTGAACATGCGTTTCTTTGGTCTTGGTGCCAAGGTTATGCAGAAGTTAGGTGTGTCAACCTCATTGCTCGCAGGTGGTGACATCTTCCCAGCCCTGGAACGTGGCGCTATCGACGCAACTGAATTCTCCATGCCTCGAATCGATGCACGACTCGGTTTCCATAAAATCACCAAGTACAACTACTTCCCTGGTTGGCACCAGCCTTCCACGATGTTTGAGTTAATCGTAAATAAAGACGTCTGGGAAGACTTAGAAGAAATCGCTCAAAATCAGATTCGCGTGGCTTGCACCGCAAACATCACAACGAATCTGGCAGAAGGTGAAGCCACTAACTACGCGGCGATGGTTGATAACGTGGAAAACAACGGCGTTATCATCAAGCAGTGGAGTGATGAAATCCTGGAAACGTATCGTTCTACCTGGAACGAAGTGGTTGAAGAACTCGCCGCTGAAGATGAATTCTTCAAGCGCGTTTGGGATGATCTGTCTGAGTACCGTGAAGGCTACGCAGTCTGGTCTCAGAACATCTACCTGAAGCGATAAACACTCACCGTCACAGTTGAAACCACCCAGCGTGCTTTCATTGTGACGGGCCTTTTCTACGGGGTGGGTGCGCCTTGCGCGCATCTACCCTTTTTTCGTTGTGAACATTACCTGCATCTTTTGTTCTGTGAGCCCGGTATATGACCCAGCCCAATCCCCCTAGCACTGCCGCGGACAACGCAGCGTCTGCTGACGCTGTTGCAGAAGTGGTAGCACCTGTGGTGATCAGCGATCCCAGCGAAATCGATCGAGAGCATCACAACTGGGCCGATCGGTTGATGCTTAACGTGGGTAATATCGTTGCCTGGATCCTGCCAACCCTGATGCTCGCCATTGTTGCGCAGGTATTCATGCGTAAGGCGGGCTTTAATCAAGCCTGGCTCGATGACGGCCAATGGTGGATGTATGGTTTCGCCATGCTGACCGCGTTCGGTTATGCCATTACCACCGAAAGCCATGTCCGCGTAGACATTCTGCACCAGAATTTTTCAACGGCAAAAAAAGCAAAGATCGAGATTTTTGCGTTGGGATGGTTGCTGTTGCCGTTCATCGCCATCATGACAGACATCCTCATTCAGTATGGATGGGCATCGTTTGTCGCTAAGGAAGGATCCGATAGTCCCAATGGCCTTCATCGGTTGTACTTATTAAAGTTGTCGTTGCCTGTTTTGTTTAGTTTGGCAGGACTTGCGGCCTGGGCTGCCATGAAACGAAATTTTCGAAAAATCGGCACACCCCATCTGTGGAAACTGATGCTCTGCGCACTGCCGTTTTGCATTTTTGTGTTCGAACGATTAGCGCACAACGTGCTGTATTGGTATATCCGTTTAACCAACCCTGAAATAAAACCTCGGCGTATCGCCAAGGAGCCCTTGATGGAAAATGCGTTATGGATAGGGTTGGTCGCACTGGGCGTCGTGTTGGTTTGGGCCTACTTAAAACGCGGCTCATCTGATGCCGCAAACACATCAACGGTAGAGGCATAAGCTGTGGAAATTCTATCGTTTCTCGGACAATTTCTAGACCTGAACCAGTGGTTGGTTCTGGCCATGTTTCTTACCTTTATCGTGATGCTGTTCAGTGGCATCCCGGTTGCGTACGCACTCGTCGGCGTCAGCTTAGTGTTCATCGTATTAGGCGAATTTGTACTTGATGAACACCGTAAGCTAATCAATGAATACATCGAATTTGACAAGACGGGCATTACTTACAAAAAACTGTTCGCCAATGGCGGTCGCTTTTTTGGCGGCATCATTAAGAACCCAGTCTTAGTAGCGCTTCCCATGTTTATCTATATGGGGTTAATGCTCGATCAGTCTGGAGTTGCCCAGCGCATGATGCGCTCCATGCAAGTACTGTTTGGTGCGCTTCGCGGTGGCTTAGCGCTCACAGTCATGCTTATCGGTATCGTACTGGCAGCGTCCACCGGTGTTATCGGTGCTTCTGTTGTGTTGCTCGGTGTGATGGGATTACCCGCCATGATGGCGCAAAACTACGGTAAGCCAATTGCCACAGGCACCATCGCAGCCTCAGGCACCTTAGGGATCCTGATCCCGCCATCCATCATGCTGGTCATCATGAGTGATCAGCTTGCAATATCACTGGGCGACTTATTTATGGGAGCCATGTTCCCCGGTTTAATCCTTGGCGCTCTGTACATCACGTTCATCATTTTGTACGGACTTATCCGCCCGGATTCGATGCCCGTACCTGAAAATCGAGAACCGATTTCACTGAAAATCGTGGGGCAAGTCGCCTTGTCCGTGCTGCCACCGATGGGTTTAATCTTGTTGGTGCTTGGGTCTATCTTTTTCGGGCTTGCAACGCCAACAGAAGCCTCCGGACTCGGCGCGGCCGGTGCCACTTTGTTGGCCCTATTGAATGGTCGACTAAACCTGAAAGTCTTTAAAGATGTTGGCCGGCAAACGCTGAATACGTCCGGTTATATCGTCGGTATCTTCATCGCCGCAAACTTTTTTGCGTTTATCTTACGTCGCTACGGGGGCGATGAAATCATTGAGAACATGGTGTTGGGTTCATTCGAAAACCCCTACATGGTGGTGGGCTTCATTCTGTTTATTATCTTTTTGCTGGGCTTCTTGCTGGACTGGATTGAAATCACCCTGATCATCATGCCGCTGATGCTGCCAGTCGTTCAGGCGTTGGGAATTGAAGTCAATGGGTTCGGCGTGGTAGGCGATCCTTCTATTGTGTGGTTCGCTATCTTAGTGGCGGTTACCCTGCAAACGTCCTTTTTGACCCCGCCGGTGGGGTTTGCCCTGTTTTACCTAAAGGGGGTTTGTCCGCCTGGCGTAACCATCGGGCATATCTATCGGGGTGTTGTACCGTTTGTGTGTTTGCAATTGCTGGGGTTAGCCATCGTCTTCTACTGGCCAGAACTGACGACGTGGCTACCCGCAAAAGCGTACGGTAACTAGCACCCTTTGAACTGAGGTTCGCGTCGTTCATTGAAC
>JAHDDJ010000149.1 GCA_020629385.1 Erythrobacter sp. | reverse complement strand
TGAGCCGGTCCGTCTGCTTGCGTGACTTCCTTACAGGTGTCGCAGCAATTTCTTGATGAACTCCCCGATCTTATCCAATTCCTCATCGACTATAGCGTCGATCGGTTTGAACTTGGTCCCGTCGAAATACCGCGGATCGGTGCCTGGTCCGTCCGGACTTTTGTGATCAACATCGATTGAGTGACGCCAGAAATTGGCGTGATCGCGCCATTCCTCTTGATCGACATATTGCGGAGCAGTGAACCACACATTCCATGATAGCTGGCTGCCATTGGCGAGCAGATTGCCGGCGCCGATATTGAATGCGTCGATCACCAGCTGGTTGAATTCATCGACCAATGCGTTGCCCGTGGAAACAATCTCCCCGATCTGGACCTCGACATTTGCAACATCCCACGCCTCGTCTTCATGCCGCGCGAAGTCGGGGCTTTTGAAGCGCGTGATTTCGCCTTTGGCGACCGGGAATATCGGTTCATCGGCATGATCATCTCGGCTGGTCTGAACAACGATTGCATGATCTTTGTCGAATGGAAACGGCCAACCTGTTTGCTCAAAAAGCCACATCAGCGTTTTGACCAGCTTGTTCTCCTTCGCATCAGGCGTGAACCAGACTTTGCCGACCACGGTCATATCGGCCGCCATGGTCTTGGCGGATTCGTCGACCCAACCGCGCTGCCCGGTGACGGTAACTTCGACATTGAGATTGCCGAAGAGTGGTGAATAGGTCCCCTGCTGCGGGCAGATGATCGAATAGACACGGCCTTCATTGGTATAACCGATGCGCGAGATTTGCGGAGCAAACATCTGGTAGCAACGGCTGGATTCATCGCCGAGGACGGTCAGCCAGCTGAATTCGGGCCACTGCACCGTCTGCATACGTTCCAACTTGTCGATATTGTCCATGTTATCGAGCATGGGAAGCGATTTCAGATCTGGATCAGGATAGGCAAATGCAGGATTTGACTGTGCGAAGCCGCCGACCCAGCCGGGTACGGGTTCGTTGGAAGTGTTGCTCATATTTCGGGTCCTTTTCACTTGGAGAGTTTGTGTAAGGCGACCGGAATCAAGCGCTTCACTCTGCGGTGAATTGCGGTAAGTATTGCAGCGATGTGGTGATCGCTATTGTATGCTTGCGACAGTGATTGGGAACTATTTGTCAGTTTGTGGAAGCGCGTTCACATGGCTCCAGATGGCCGACATCACCACCGATCCCTCTCCCACGCTCGATGCAACACGCTTGACGGAACCGGCCCGCACATCCCCAACTGCAAAAATCCCTGGTGTTGATGTCTGATAGGGTGAACCCTCCCCTATCATCTCGCCGGTTTTGACGAAATTCTTGTCGTCCAGTTCAACAAGGCCCGACAGCCAGCACGTATTCGGCGCAGCGCCGACCATGATAAACAATCCGCCGCAATCCATCAATTCCTCTCCGCTCGACGTCTTGAGCATGATGGAATCCAGCCAACCCTCCCCTTTGAGGGCGCTGACCTCAGTGCCGTAGTGAATGGTTATCGCCGGATCGGATGCCAGTCTGTCGCTCAGGTAGGATGACATGGAGTCCGCAAGGCTATCGCCACGTACCAGCAGATGAACGTGTTTCGCCGTACGTGACAAATACATCGCCGCCTGCCCTGCTGAATTACCGCCACCGATGATTGCCACTGGTTTCTGGTCGCAAAAGCGCGATTCCATCTCGGTTGCAGCATAGAAGACGCCAGCGCCTTCGAAATCCTCGCGCCCTTCCAGCGGGAGCTTGCGATACTGCACACCCGTCGCAACCAGAACTGCCTTGGCACAGATTTCATCACCATCATCCAGCGTGGCGCAGAACGTACCGTCATCGCGCTTTTCCAAAGCTTCGACCCGGCGCGGCATGGCAAAGCGTGTGCCGAATTTCATTGCCTGGATTTGTCCGCGATATACCAGATCGGCGCCGCTGATGCCGGTCGGGAAGCCCATATAGTTCTCGATCCGGCTCGATGTGCCTGCTTGCCCGCCAATTGCGACATCTTCCACCACCAGAGCGCACAACCCTTCGGCACCTGCATAGACCGCAGCGGCAACCCCGGCAGGACCGCCACCGACAATCAATACATCGACATCAAGACCTTTCTCAACGTTCAGATCAAGTCCGAGCAACTGTGCGATTTTGCGCGGTGTCGGGTCCTCAACGACGTGGTCCTTGGCATAGATGACCGACGGCTGATGCGCTGTCAGATCGCATAGCTGCTGCGTTTCATCGTCACTGCCGTCCATATCGAAGGACTGGAAGGGAATGCGGTTGCGCGACAGGAAACTTGCCACCGCCTGCACCTTGGCATCGCGGTCCGCGCCGATCAGCTTTATCGAGCTGCGATTGTCTTCGAACTGGCGCCGGCGACGGGCGGAGAAAACAGTGATGATATGATCCGATAATTCGGGAATATCGCTCATCAGCTGGAGCATCTTTTCCCGTGGCGCTTCCAGCGTTTTGGTAGGCTTCGCAGCGCGCATCGGAATGGTGAAAGTTCCGGCATTGAGAAATGCAATCTCGCCCATAAACTGCGTTGGCCCGAGGCTTGATTCAATCCAGCGTTCACCTGTGTAAGGGTTGACGACCTCTATTTCGCCGTCGATTACATAGACGAAACGGTCCATCGGATCGCCTATTTCGGCAACCATTTCACCCTGACTATAGGCAACCTCATCGGCGATTTCGCGAATGGCAGCCACGTGGCTATCCGCCAGCGGCCGGCGTTTCATCACTTCAAGATCGGCGCCTATTGATTCCATTGTTCTGAACTCCGTGTGCTGCCTGACATCAATGTAAGCGGCACACCGGGCAGAACAAGCGGCATCTATCGCCGGGAAAGCTCCCGAGTGTAATCAACCAACTCTATCAGCACGGCCGGATCGTTTGTCTGCGTTTGGGCTTGCCATTTGGCATCCTTGGCCAACTTGTCGAGATGCGCATCAGCAGCAGGTAATTGCGCGATCATTGCGTGCTTGATTTGCTCCAGTTCATCGGGCGAAGGCTCGTCCTTGCAGAACATATCGCAGATATTGCGATCCTGAATGGCGAGCGAAGCGGGCAGCGTCAGGATTCCGTCGCGCAAATCCTCTTCACCTCCGCCGCCAAGGCCCTCCAGCCCCTTCACATCACCGACATCGTCACAGCCATGGTAAACCATCCCGATCAAGCGTCCGAATTTGCGCAGGCTTTCGTCGCGCGTGGCAAGACAGGCGCAGGTTTCGAACATGGAGCCGGTATCTTCCCCGGCAATCTCTTCCCAATCCGCCACACCCAAAGGCTTGCGGCGCAGACGCCACTGCGCGCATTCGGCCACGCCCAGCCGCTTTACCAAGTCGGCAAACAGGCGGATATCATGGGGATCTTCGGCGGACATATGGAACCCGTCCGCCACGATGAAGCCCGAAGCCATCAGCGCCGGCAGCATCCCGAACTTTGCATGCAGCGAAGGAATGCCGCGCCGTTCGTCCGAATGATCGAGGATATCATCCACGACCAGCGTCATATTGTGCATCATTTCCAGCACAGCGGCAGATCGTATCATCGTGTCAGGAATGTCGCCGCCGATCTTCGCCCGGTAACAGCCAAAAATCGTCAAGGGTCGAAAGTATTTCGATCCTTCTACAAATTGCCATTCCAACAATGGTTTGAGATCAGACCCGACACCTTCAATCCAGCCATTGAGCAGAGTCCGGACACGGTCCATTTCCTCCACAAAGCCCAGGTCCTTGACGATACTGGCGGTAACCTTGTCCAGTCCAGAGTTCACAGCGAATGTCCTTGCAAAAGTGTCATCAATTTAGCGCTTGGGGTGCCAGCGACGCCTATACGGCTTGGCCGGATCAGGAGCAGAAGTGTCCTCATCCCCCATCAACCCTTGGGCGAACTGTCCTGCCAATCGGGCGAGCCCAGCCAAAGCATCACCCGGCTTGGCCGTATTCTCGCAATCAACCGAAACGCTGCCTTTCTGGCATTTCTCAGTGGCGTAGGAGGCAAATTCACCGAGCACCATCAGCATCGCTGCACCAAGGCCGATAAATTCATCGTCGGTATGGTTTGATGCGCCATCGGGCGTGTCACCCTCGTCCTTTGAAAGCGCTGCGTTCCAGAACCAATATGCCGTCGTCCACCAGTCCACCGCATATTGCAGCGGCAACAGTGAAGCATGTTCCGACTGCAGAACATTGCCCAAATCCCTGATCTGTTTTTCGTTCGCTGCGGAAGGATTGAGCAACGTCCAACCCTTGGCCAGATAGGCAAAAGGCATCAGCGCAATTTTGGCAGCGCGCAGTGCGGTATTTCCGTACGTCTTGTGTTTGACCAGTTCGATGGTCTTGCCACGTTTAGTGCCGCCATTCGTCGCTGCATTGAAGCGTTGGACAGCAGCAGCTGCCTGCACGCCGCTTTCAACCGCACCTTCAATTGTCGCCATATCAACATTGCCGCGACACAGGTCGCCTGCGAAAGCGATGTTTGGGAGCGTCTCCGGATATGCGGTGGCAGGCATCCAGTCCCAACTGCCAACATCATTGAGAAACAGGCCGTAATCGGCATTGGAACGCGCATAGGTCTTGTCCCAATCGACATCGCAATCGGGATCACCCCATTCTTTGCCGATATCGATATCAGGATAATAGCGCTGCAATTCCTGCATCATGAACCATGCTTGTGCATCGAAATCATGACCGGGTAGCGACTCCCCATCTGAGGCTGCGATTACCAATGCTGTTTTGCCGTCAAAATCTGCGTCCCAAAGCTGCGCAATATCGACCACTGACAAACCGTATTTGGCATTTGTCAGTCCGATATTCTCCGCAGGGAAACCGGGCAGTTTGCGCTTTAGATAGATGTCGATCACGGGAATGGGCACCGAACGCAAGCGGCGCACCTGACTGAGCGATTGTTCCCGGTCGATGATCCGGTCGCCCTTGGCAATGTTCTGATTGCCGAGCACCAGATCGGTCAATGGCCCGGCGGGAACTGCGATCACGACCTGATCGAATGTGCCGGACTTGCTTCGTGCACTCGATCCTGCCTTCCGCCAGTGCAGTTGCGGCCTGTCATCCACCAGCCGGACAGCCTCGACCTCGGTAGAAGTTTCGATTGTTCCGCCCGATTTCAGGATCAAAGCTTCAATTGGCGC
>JAHDDJ010000148.1:3461-5202 GCA_020629385.1 Erythrobacter sp. | reverse complement strand
ATCCACTGGCTTTCGCCAGAAGGTAGGGCGATGAAACCATCAAGCGACATCGCCAGTTTGAGCGTCACATGCGGTCGGCCTTCGACCCGGCGCGTAAGATAACCGCACAGGCTGTCACACGCCGCCGCATTCTCGATATGCTCGACGGCGACACCTGCGTCGCGCAGTTTCTCTGCACCTTGCCCGGCGGTGCGCGGATCGGGATCGACGAGCGCGTAAACTACGCGCTTAATACCGCTTTCTGCGATTAGCTCGCTGCAAGTCGGGCCTCGCTGCGATGGGTGTGCGCAGGGCTCTAGCGAGGTGTAAAGTGTTGCGCCTTTGGCTCGCTCACCTGCCTGCGCTAAGGCCTCGGCTTCACCATGCGGCCTGCCGCCAGGCTGCGTGAATCCGCGCCCCACAACACGTCCATCTTTCACGATGATCGCGCCAACAGAAGGATTTGGCGTGCTGGCCGGACGTCCGCGCAATCCAAGCTGCGCAGCCGCCGTCAGCCAGTCTGAATCACTCGGTGTCTGCTGCACCCGCCTGTTCCATAATACGCTGGCGCTCGGCGGCAGCCTTGGCTTCGGCACGGGCGGCTTCCTCGGCAGCTTCGCGTTCTATCTTGGCGACATCCATTCCGGCGGCGCGGCCAAGGGCGCGGTAGATTTCTTTCTTACGCTCCTCGCGCTCGGCCAGAATGCGTTCCAATTCGTCCTTGCGGTTCTGGTTTGCGATATTGCCAGCGACAATTTCCTCTGTCGTACGATCAGGTGCGAAGCTGGTGATGTACGTCACCTCATAGGGAACCGGCGGGCCGATAGCCTCGTCTTGCGTGATCCAGAACATCAGCCCCGTGGTTATCAGTATTGATACACCCAGAATTGGCCAGCGATGCGGATTTGGTCTGCTAAACTCGCTGATAAAATCGGCAACACCCTCTTTGGGGTTCAGGCGGCTGAAAAAACTCATATCGGTAAGATAAGGCTTTTAGGCCCGCTTCGCCAGACCCTTCACCCGAAATGGCGATAGAGCGAGCGACCATGCTTTTTGAGCCAGTGATTGGCGGCGCTGATATTGCCCTCGAACAGCTCCCCCAGCAGGGCGTGGAAAGCGGGGCTATGGTCGAAATGGATCAGATGCGCGACCTCATGCGCAACGACTGATCTGCGCACTGCGTCTGGAGCCATGATCAACCGCCAGTTCATGCGCACGGTGCCGCTGGTAGAGCAGCTGCCCCAGCGGCGTTGCGCGCTCGACAAGGCGATCTTGGGTGTCGGGACGCCGGCCTTGTCGCAATAGTGGGCGAGATCGACGGTCATAAGTTCCAGGCCTTGTGCCCGAAGCCAGCGTTCAATCCGCCTGGATAAGCCCTCTTCCGGACCGCCAAGGCTCAATTGGTCGCGGCTCAGCACAGGTTTGCGTGGCAGTGAGGCGTCCCACCGGATTGCGATGTTCTCACCGCGAAAGGGCAGGGAGGATCCGTGGCCTATGTTCGCCGGTGGTTCGATAGCGGCGAACTGCTTTTCCAACCAAGGTAGGCGGGATTCGGCGAAAGCGATTGCTTCGCGCGACTGGCCCCAGCGCGGCATGGTAACGCGGATTTCGCTGCCATCGGGCGCGACTCGCATGGTTAGCCGTTTGGCGGTTGGATGACGTTTTATCGCGATGGGGATTTCATTACCGCCAATCGCGATGCCGGGCGCCTTGGAAAAGCTGTTGAGCCAGTCCATTATTCGCCGTCCCAATCGACTATGTG
>JAHDDJ010000148.1:0-3361 GCA_020629385.1 Erythrobacter sp. | reverse complement strand
GCCGGTGTCTTCATCCTCGATCTTGTGGAGGCAACACCGGCCACAGCCATCGCACAGCGCTTCCCATTCAGCGCGGTCGAGTTGGTCGAGCGGTAATTCCCAGAAACGATCCCTCACGCGGTCAACCTAGCGGACCCATTTGGCAAGTTCGGCAGCGACTGCCTCTGGCCCCAGATCGGTTGGTAATGTGGCAAGGGGCGCGCCATCCGGACCGAACAGATAGGTTACGTTGGAATGATCCATCAAATATGCGCCGTCGCCCTGATCTTCACCGCGAGCGTAGAAAACCTTGAACGTATCTGCGGCCTGCTTGATCTGATCCGGCGTACCGGTCAGCCCGACAAGCTTGTCCGAGAAATTGCTGGTGAATTCACCGACCACTTCTGGAGTGTCCCGTTCAGGGTCGATCGTTATGAAGATCGGCTGGATCTGCGCTTCGAGTTCGGGCTCGTCTTTGGCGTAGAGCCGCAATCCCTGCGCAGTGCGCGAAAGATCGGTCGGGCAGATGTCGGGGCAATAGGCAAAACCGAAATAGACAATCCGGTATTGCCCATCAAAATCGCTCCATGTGACCGTATTGCCATCGCTTGACGTCAATTCGAACGGCCCGCCGATGGATGAACCTGCCAGCGGTGCCTCGGACAAGGGTGGTTGTACGGGTTGGGAGGCCCCACACGCTGCGAGCAGCAAGGCAGCAGCGGGTGCAAGACTGGCAAAGGGGTTCTTCATGGTCATAGGGTTCATGCTCTGCTAATTGCGCTTCAGCAAGGGTGCGATTCTGTTCGTCACGTAGTAATTTTCTGGAGAATGAAAATGGCCAGTGCCGTTTTCCGTACAATCTTTTCTGGCCTCGCGCTTGGCGCGGCCATTTGCGCGATGCCCGCCGGCGCGCAATATCAATCCGACGGGTACAAATTCCTGGAGGCTGTGCGCGATCGCGAGGGAGACGTGGTCACCGCGTTTCTGAAGGAACCAGGCAGCACATTGGTCAACGCCCGTGATATCACCACGGGTGACACTGGCCTTCATATTGTTGCCCGTCGTCGCGATTCGCTTTGGGTGCGCTTCCTCACGCAGAACGGTGCCAATCCGAACATCCGCAACAATGCCGGCGAAACGCCCTTGCAGATCGCGGCAATTGTTGGTCCGATCGAATCGGTCACAGCTTTGATCAAGGCCGGGGCGAATGTGGATGACACCAACTCTGCTGGTGAAACCCCGCTGATTGCCGCCGTCCATCGTCGCGACGTACCTATGGTCCGCATCCTGTTGGAAAAGGGTGCGAACCCCGATCACAACGATAATTCCGGCCGTTCGGCGCGGGATTATGTCGGCCTGCAATCGGGGAACTCGCTGCTGTTGGCGGAGTTCGAGAAGGCAGATGAGGCTCGCGAAGCTGCTGGCCCGAAGCAAACATACGGACCCAGTTTCTAAGTGACCGACATCGCCGATCTGACACTCGATGAATTGCGCCTCGCGCTGGCCCCGGCGATTGCCGATGCAGCGATTTTTGACGGTTGGAGCGATGCGGCGATTGTGTCTGCGGCAGAGCAAATGGGCGCTGACCCCGATGTTGCAAAGTTGGCCTTTTCCGGTGGGGCCATGGATATGATTGGAGCAT
Source organism: Erythrobacter sp. (assembly GCA_020629385.1). Classification (GTDB taxonomy): domain Bacteria; phylum Pseudomonadota; class Alphaproteobacteria; order Sphingomonadales; family Sphingomonadaceae; genus Pontixanthobacter. The sequence goes on along the minus strand of JAHDDJ010000148.1, from coordinate 1,740 downwards.
GGATCGAAGCGGTCGATTTGCGCATGGCGGCGGAACTGCCCGCTGAAAAGCTCGCCGAGATGCCGATCCGTGAACGCATTCGCTCTCTCGTCCAAAGTCGCCTTGATTCAATTGATGGGCAAGAGGAAGCGCTAAAACGAGCTACGGCAATCATGGCAATGCCCCAAAATGTTGCTGCTGCCGCCAAACGCTCGTGGAAGAGTGCAGACACCATGTGGCGTCTCGCCGGTGATACGGCGACCGATTACAATCACTATACCAAGCGGACAATTCTAGCCGGGATTTACGGCGCCACACTAGCTGTGTTCGCCGATGACACGAGCGAAGGCAAGGCGCGCACCAAAGAGTTTCTCGAACGGCGTATCGAGGGCGTTATGAAGTTCGAGAAGGTCAAAGCCAAATGGCTCAATTCGGATCGAGAAACCTTCAGCGTCACCCGCTTTCTGGGTCGTCTACGCTACCCTGCGCGATAAGCTTATTGATAACCAGTTGCAATTAGCGCGAGGCTCTGGCAGCGGGCTGGCATGACTTCGCCAGTAACTCTCGACACCATATCCCGCGGCGACCGCGTGGAAATAATTTCCGTGGATTGGGATGCTTTGGCACCCGAAGAAGGCAAGCGCCTCCGTGCTCTCGGGCTTGATACGGGAGCCCGCGTTGCCATCGCGCATAAGGGCGTTTTCGGGACCAGCGATCCGCTGGCAATCATGGTCGGGCGCATGACTGTTGCGGTGCGCAAGGTCCACGCTGCCGCCATGCAGGTAGAACAGATATGAGCGTGGTCGGAAGCGATGCCCGCCGTATTGCGCTGGTGGGCAATCCCAATGCGGGCAAAAGCGCGTTGTTCAACGCGCTGACCGGTGCGCGCCAGAAAATCGCCAATTATCCCGGTGTGACGGTGGAGCGCAAAGCAGGGCGCTTGTCTCTACCGTCAGGTGAAACGGTTGATCTGCTTGACTTGCCTGGAAGCTATTCCTTCGACACGACCAGCCCCGATGAAGAAGTCACCCGCAAAGTCGTGATGGGTGAATTCGCGGGCGAAGCTCGTCCCGATGTAGTGGTGATAGTGCTCGATGCGGCCAATCTGGAACAGCATCTGGTTTTTGCGCAGGAAGTCATCGCATTGGGCCTGCCGACAGTCGCTGCGCTCAACATGGTCGATCTGGCTGAGCGGGACGGGCTGACGCTCGATCCTGTCGCGTTGCAAAGCGCGCTGGGTGTAGCGGTGGTGCCGACGGTTGCGGTGCGTCGTCGCGGATTGACCGAGCTGGTTGCGGCCATTGGCAGCGCCGAGCTGCGTGCTATCGGATCAGACGGTGCCGAACCGAAACCACAAGTGACATTGCCCGAGCGCAGACTGGCTGCCAGCAACATCGCCAAAGCAGCGATTTTGTCCGAAAGTACAGAGCGGCGTTTCCACACCGGTCTCGACAAAGTGCTGTTGCATCCGTGGCTCGGCCCGCCGATCCTGTTTGCGCTGTTGTTTGTGATCTTTCAGGCAGTGTTCGCATGGGCCGATCCATTTATTGGCCTGATCGAGGGCGCCGGCGAATGGGCCAACGCGCAGGTAGTGGCGGCGATGCCGGAAAGCTTCTTCCGCGATTTGCTGACCGAAGGCTTGCTCGCAGGCGTAGGATCGGTGGTCGTTTTCCTGCCGCAAATTGTGATCCTTTTTGCATTTATCCTGCTGATGGAATCGACCGGATATATGGCCCGCGCCGCCTTTGTGATGGACCGCCT
>JAHDDJ010000147.1:3835-5205 GCA_020629385.1 Erythrobacter sp. | reverse complement strand
TCCGCTGCGGACATTTTGGTCAGATGCAGCACCCCGGCTTTGGCCACAGCATAGGCGTTGGGCGAGTACCCCGGGCCGACAGCAGCAACGCTGGATGTGTTGATGATGCTGGCATTCTTGCGCCCGATCATATGCGGTACGGCATAGCGGATGCCGAATGCGACAGACCGCAGCAGCAAGTCCATCGTCCGATCCCAGCCTTCCGGCTCGATCTCGTCAATCGGAGCGCCGTCACCGCCAGCGCCGGCATTGTTAAAGACGATATCGATTCCGCCGGTCTCCGCAGCCGCACGGTCCATCAGGGCCTTGATATCCTCGGTGCTGGTCACGTCGCAGCGTTGAAAATGGACAATGCCATTGGATTGTCCGGCCAGTTCTGCGCCGCCTTCCTCGTCGATGTCGGCTGCATAAACTGTTGCTCCCTCGCTAGCGAGAAGCAGAACGGACGCTTTGCCGATTCCGGATGCGGCACCTGTTACGACGGCAGTCTTGCCGGAGAATCGCATATACCTCTCCCAAGGTTTTTCTTTGCAACCAGCTTAGGCCTACCAGCCTTAGCGTCAACGCCAGACTGGCTGACGCTACGGCAAGGCGGCGATGTAGCTTTTCGCCGATGCATACGGTTGCATGGTGGCGCAATTTGCCCTTAACGTAAACGGCAATTGGACGGGATCGGACACCCTTTGACCCGAATCGAGAGGAACCAAAATGGCAGATCTGGAAACATTCCGCGCCGAGACACGGGCATGGCTGGAAGCAAATTGCCCGGCAGAAATGCGCCAACCCGTACGCGACGAAGAAGACGTATACTGGGGCGGCCGAAAGGCAACCTTCAAGAACGATGCACAAAAGGCATGGTTCGATGTCTGCGTTGAAAAAGGCTACACGGTTCCTGCATGGCCGAAAGAATATGGCGGTGCCGGACTGAGCGCCGCCGAAGCGAAAATCCTTCGCCAGGAAATGGCCCGCATAAATGCGCGTCCGCCGCTATCAAGCTTCGGCATCTGGATGCTCGGCCCCGCGCTGCTGCAATTCGGTACCGAGGGCCAGAAGCAGCGTTTCCTCAACGAAATTGCGCGCGGCGAGATCCGCTGGTGCCAGGGATATTCGGAGCCGGGATCAGGATCGGACCTTGTGTCGATGCAAACCTTTGGTGAAGACAAGGGTGATCACTGGGAAGTCAGCGGCCAGAAAATCTGGACATCCTATGCCGATCAGGCGGACTGGATTTTCTGCCTCGTCCGCACCGACAAGGCGAACAAGTATCAAGGCATCACCTTCATGCTGTTCGACATGGAAAGCAAAGGTGTCACCACCAAGCCTATCCTCTTGATCAGCGGAAACAGCCCGTTCTGCGAGACGTTCTTTGA
>JAHDDJ010000147.1:0-3735 GCA_020629385.1 Erythrobacter sp. | reverse complement strand
CCAAGCCTATCCTCTTGATCAGCGGAAACAGCCCGTTCTGCGAGACGTTCTTTGACGAGGTTTCGGTGCCCAAATCCTATGGCGAGGACTGCCCGGGCCAGGTTGGCGAAGTGAACCGCGGCTGGGATGTCGCGAAATATCTGCTCGGTCACGAGCGGGAGATGATTTCGGGCGCAGGCGGTGGAGGTCTTACTTCGGCCATCGGTGCGGCGATGCTGCGCCATGCTGGCGAGCTTGATCCGACCCTGCGCGCCGATCTGGCGATGTTCGATGTCGACGCGCTTGCCTATGCGGCCATGGGCGAGAAGTTTCTCGACGAGATGAAGGCTGGCAAGGGGCACCCCGCGCAGCCGAACATGATGAAGTATGTCGGGACGGAGCTGAACAAGCGCCGCCACGAATTGATGATGAGTGCAGGCGGATCGCGCAGTCTGGAATGGGACAGCGAGGATACCGGCGGCGGCAAACCATCGCGCAACTGGCTGCGGACCAAGGCCAACTCGATCGAAGGCGGCACCAGCGAAGTGATGCTGAACGTCGTTTCAAAACGTATTCTCGATCTGCCAGGAGCCTGATCCATGCCATTATACCACGATGAAGATCAGGCGATGCTCGCCGATACAGCCGCACAATTCATGTCCGAAGAAGGCGCGATTGCAAAGCAGCTGCGCCATTGGCGTGACCGCGATTGCAAGGACGGCTTCGGCCATGCCTTGTGGAAGCAATTTGCCGAAATGGGTTTCACCGGCATTATCGTCGATGAAGACGATGGCGGGATGGGAATGGGCAATGTCGAGGCAGGTATCGTCCTCGAACAGATTGGCCGCAACCTGACGCCGTCGCCATTTCTGACCAGCTCGGTTCTTGCAGCAACAGCGCTCAAACATGGCAGCGCCGATCTTAAAGGACGGTATCTTCCCGGTCTGATCGAAGGCGATAGCGTATTTGCCGTTGCGATCGACGAGGGCGCGAAGCACCGGCCCGAGCGGATCGCCACCAAGGCAGAGAAATCGGGCAACGGTTTCAAGCTGACCGGCCAGAAGGACTTTGTGATCCACGGCGCCAGTGCGGATATGCTGGTTGTCGCAGCGCGCACGTCTGGTTCCGACAATGACGCAGATGGTATCACGCTCTTCGCAGTCCCCAAAGATGCCGCGAATATGAGCCATGACGCCGTTCGCCTCGTGGATAGCTCCATGGCAACGCACACGAAATTCGACGGCGTCGAGCTGGATGGTGATGCTGTGATCGGTGAAGTCGATGGCGGCCGCGAAATCCTGAACAAGGTTCTGAACGCAGGCCGGATCGGCGCAGCGGCGGAAGGTTGCGGTGTTGCGGGCGGGGCGATGGATATGACCATCGACTACCTCAAGCAACGCAAGCAGTTCGGCAAGCTGATCGGCGAGTTTCAGGCGCTGCAACACCGCGCTGCGCATCTCTATTCCGAAGTAGAAATCGCCCGTGCGGTAACGATCAAGGCAGGCCAACTGCTTGACGGTGACAGTGAGCAGGCCGATCTGATGGTTTCTGTTGCCAAGGCCAAAGTCGCCAAGGCAGCCGGTCTTGCGGTCAAGGAAGGCGTCCAGATGCATGGCGGCATCGGCATGACCGACGAATATGATATTGGCCTTTACATGAAACGCGACCGAGCCTTGCAGGAATTCCTCGGCGATGCCTATTACCACGCCGAACGCGTTGCCCAATTGAGCGGCTATTAAGGAGCCTAACCATGATGAAATTGAACGATCTATTCGGGCTTCAGGGCAAGGTTGCGCTGGTAACCGGCGGCAGCCGCGGCATTGGCAAGATGATTGTCGAAGGCCTGCTGGAAGCGGGTTGCGAACGCATCTACATCGTCGCTCGTAAGAAAGAACAGGTTGACGAAACCGCTGCCGAACTAGGCGATAAAGTTATCGGCATGGTCGGTGATCTGTCGCAGATGGATGGCATCCAGCAATTGGCGGATGACCTTGCTGCGAAAGAAGACAAGCTTGATCTGCTGGTCAACAATGCCGGTGCCGCCTGGGGCGAACCGTTCGAAAAATTCAGCGAAGCAGGCTGGGACCGGACGATGGATCTCAACGTCAAAACTCCATTCTTCCTGACCCAGAAGCTGCTGCCTTTGCTAAAGGCTGCCGGTACCAAGGATCGTCCTGCCAAAGTGCTGATGATCGCCAGTATTGACGGGATGAAGTCCAACCCGTGGCCGACATATCCGTATCAGGCGTCGAAGGCTGGCCTGATTCATCTGACCCGCCGGATGGCGGCAGAGCTGGTTGGACACAACATCATCGTCAACGGCATTGGACCGGGCGCATTTCCGAGCGCGATGAACAAGGCGGCGCGCGACAATGCGGATATGGTCGAAAAAGGTATTCCATCGCGCCGTGTCGGTGTGACCGAGGATATGGCTGCTGGCGCGATCTACCTGCTCAGCCGTGCGGGCGATTACGTAGTGGGCACGACAATTCCTATTGATGGAGGCGTGGTAAACGCGAATATCGGCGCAGGAAACTTCGTCGACCCATCGGGCGGCTAAGCGCCTGCCAAGTTAGATGAGGACAGGCCGCCGGAGCAATCTGGCGGCCTTTTCCGTTTTGTTGCGGTGAATCGCGGAATAGGCATTTGGACAATCTGACCTATTCAGGCATCATCGAGAAAGAGATGGTAGATGGACTCTTTCTTGCACATTGAAGGGTGAAAAAGTGGATGGACCTGAAGTCCAGAGGAAGAAACTTTTCCAGTCAGGGATGATTCTCTTGGCCCTTTTTGGTGCGGTGATGATTGCATACGGCGTCGGCTCAGCGATGGGGGCCAACAAAGCGCGGTCTGAGGCTGAGAAGCTGGTTGGCAGTCAAGAGCTTATCGAAAAAGAAATCAGTGCTTGCGGAGAAATGATGCCGACACAAGCCGCAACATGTGGTGCTAGCGTTGAACGGAATGCTCGCGGATTACGGCTGGACCACAGAAATATTGCTATTCAGGAAAGCCTTTCATTTTGGGCGATGGGCACCATGCTCGCCGGAATTGCAGCTCTGCTGTTGAGCGCTCTCGGCATATTTCTCCTCAAGCGGACTCTCGATGCAACACTGGCGACTGTCAGAGTGGGTTCGATTGGTGCTGACGAGGCGAGGCGGGCCAATGAAATTATGCTCGCGGCAAACAAAGCTCAGTTAATCTTCCGACCTAAAGTGATCGGAGACCTTGAAATTACGTCAGAACGTTTGAGCATCGTCTTGGAAACTGAAGTCGAAAACATCGGAAAGCGCCGATCATATTTTTTGCAGGGCCAACAGATATTGTACCCGCGAAGTGTCGAAGCGCAGGTTCGTGTAAATTATGAAAAACAGATGGATGACGACGCGGAAATGGGGCCGTCGATTGATGCAGGTTTCGTAGACACGTATACGGATGGAGAGGCTCACAGCTTCGATTTGAACTGTGTATTTGACAACGAGAAATTCACACCTGGCGAACCCGTGCGTCTGCTATTTTACTATACCTATAAAGACCTGGAAATGGACGCTTTCACCGCCGTAATACAGATCTATGATGTAACCCAAAAAGACAAAGATGTTCCGTATCTTACAACGGCTTCGGGGAAAATGCGAATACCGGCAGAGGAAGTGCAATTGAGAAGGGCTGAAAGTATACTACTCAAGTAGAAAGATTGCTATTATCCCATCAATTCGCGCACAAATGGGATCAAGCCGGTCTGCCGTGTGCGCCGCATAC
>JAHDDJ010000146.1:2109-5250 GCA_020629385.1 Erythrobacter sp. | reverse complement strand
CCCTCGATCAGCGGCAGCAAATCGCGCTGCACGCCTTCGCGGCTGACGCTGCCTCCGCGCACGTCACTGACGGCGATCTTGTCAATTTCGTCGAGGAATACGATGCCATTGGTCTCCGCATTTTCCAGCGCGACGCGGGCGACATCATCCTGGTCCATCCGCTTTTCGGCTTCTTCCTCAACCAACTTGTCCCACGCATCGGGTACTTTGAGCTTGCGGCGCTTAGCGGTGGATTTACCGAATGCCTTGCCCATCATATCGCTGAGGTCGATCATACCGATATTGCCGCCCATACCCGGGATATCCATCGGCATATTGGGCGCATCGGCGACTTCGATTTCCACCTCGGTGTCATTCATCGAATTGTCGACGATCCGCTGGCGAAAACTTTCGCGGGTAGCCTCGGACGCATTTTCACCGACCAGTGCGTTGAGCAAACGCTCCATAGCAGCTTGCGAAGCCGCTTCGCGAACGGCCTCTCGGCGGCGTTCTTTCTCAAGACGGATAGCGTCTTCAGCCAGATCGCGGGCGATCTGTTCGACGTCGCGGCCCACATAGCCAACCTCGGTGAACTTGGTTGCTTCGACTTTGACGAAAGGCGCGTCGGCGAGTTTGGCCAGACGCCGGCTGATTTCGGTTTTACCGCAACCGGTCGGGCCGATCATCAGGATGTTCTTGGGCGTTACTTCATCGCGCAGTTCGTCACCCAGCTGCTGGCGGCGCCAGCGGTTACGCAGAGCGACAGCAACAGCGCGCTTGGCGTCATTCTGGCCAATAATGTGCTCGTCCAGAGCGGCGACAATCGCCTTCGGGGTCAGTGCTTCGGTCATGATGTCTCTTAAATCGTTTCGACGGTAACGTTGCCGTTGGTGAAGACGCAGATATCGGCAGCAACCTGCATCGCCTTGCGGGCGATCTGCTCTGCGTCGTCTTCATAATCTGCCAGAGCGCGACCGGCTGCGAGGGCGTAATTCCCGCCGGAGCCAATGGCCGTGATGCCACCTTCCGGCTCCAACACATCGCCATTGCCGGTCAGAACCAGCAGACTGTCTTCATCGGCAACGATCATCAGCGCTTCGAGATTGCGCAGATATTTGTCGGTGCGCCAGTCTTTGGCCAATTCCACCGCAGCGCGCATCAGTTGACCGCGATACTGTTCCAGCTTCTTTTCGAGTCGCTCGAACAGGGTAAAGGCATCGGCGGTAGCGCCGGCAAAACCGGCAATGACTTTTTCGTCTGCACCGATCCGGCGGACTTTGCGCGCATTGGGCTTCATCACCGTGTTGCCCATGGAGACTTGTCCGTCCCCGGCAATCACGGTCTTACCGCCCTTTTTCACGCCGATGATTGTGGTGCCGTGCCATTGCACGAGGCCATGTGCGTTGTTGGAATCACTCATGCGCCGGATATGGGGAGCCGATACGGCCAATCAAGCCATGGGCAATAGCAGTGCTTACTGGCCCGGTGCGCCGCCCGCACCCGGAGCACCCACCACACCGATATTTCCGAACAGGTCTTCGAAGAAGGTCCGTTCACGGCCCAGGGTCGGGGTAGAATCGCCATCAGGGGTCAGGAATGCCACTTTTTCCAACCCGCTACGATCGGCTGCGACAACGTTACCGGCAGCATCAAACCGGACGGCCAACACGCTGTGCTGACGAATACGCGGGCGCACGAAAGGTTTCCGGCCAGTGGTGCTCGAAACGTAATACCACACCGGATCACCAAATTGGCTGGTAAAGGTCGGGCGGCCAAGCGTTGCAGTGACGGATTGCTGGTTGTCGATGCCGGGCTGGACCGAACTGACCAGCGTATTGTCCACGATGTAGCCGCGGCTCTCGCGGATCGAGGAACAGCCGCTAACCGTCAGCGCCGCTGCCAGAACCATCGCGCCACCAAAAACCTTGCGATTCATCATCAACCAACCTTCTTGTGTTCCGGTACCGCTTCCGCCGCATTGCAGCTTGGAACGGGACGGACAATTCCTATATCACCCGCAAGCCTTACGGCCATGGCCAGCGCCATGCAACCGCCATACAGCGCAAGCTGTGAGCCATTTGCGAAACGCGGTTTGAATTGCCGCTGAACAATTTTGCTGTCGGAGTATTTGCCCCGTGTCTTTCTTCTCCCGCCTTTTTGGTACCGCACCCGACCCGATGGAGGAGCTGCGCCCGCTGTGGCACGCTGTTGTGGCCGAAGCGCGTAACCCCATGTGGTACCGCGAATGCGGCGCGGCCGACACGGTCGAGGGGCGTTTTGACATGATCACCAATATCACCGCCATGGCGATGCTGCGGCTGGAGAGCGAGCCTGACCTTATCCCCGCCTCCGCGCGCCTGACCGAATTGTTTGCCGAAGACATGGAAGGTCAGCTGCGAGAAACCGGCTTGGGTGATCCCACGCTTGGCAAGAAAATGGGCAAATTGATGGAAGCCATGGGCGGACGTCTTGGCGCCTATCGCGAGTCTATTCCGCTGGGTGTCGACGCCACTGCAGAAGTTGTCGCGCGTAACGCGAACCTTGTCGACGGGCATGACGCAAAGCCCATGGCTGCGCGCCTTATTGCACTCAACGCGCAACTGGCGCAGGTTTCACGCGAGGATCTGCTGGCCGGAAAGATTGCCGCATAATGACACCGGAATTGTCCCGCCCGATCAAGATCAAGGCGCTATCCGACCAAGCCTACGAAGTGGTCGCTTCAGAGGCAGAAAGGGCCGCTTTGGCCAGGCGATTCGACTTGCCCGAAGTCACAGCCTTGGCAGCAAGTGTCACGCTTACGCCCGATGGCGCCAATATTTTGGCGCAAGGCACGCTAACCGCCGCATGGGTGCAGCACTGCGCCGTCTCTGGCGAAGAATTTCCAACGGAGCACAGTGAACCTGTCACTTTCCGCTTTGTCCCTGCGAAGGGTGATTTCACGCCGGACGAAGAGATCGAACTGGATGAGGATGAATGCGACGAAATCGAATATGAAGGCGACAGTTTCGATCTGGGCGAGGCAGTCGCACAGAGCTTTGGCCTTGCCATCGACCCTTACGCCACCGGCCCCGAGGCCGATCGTGTCAGGAAGGACAAGGGTATCCAAATCGAAGGGGAGCAGGACGGGCCATTGGCGGAGCTGCTGGCTGGTTTGAAGAAAGG
>JAHDDJ010000146.1:0-2009 GCA_020629385.1 Erythrobacter sp. | reverse complement strand
TCGAAGGGGAGCAGGACGGGCCATTGGCGGAGCTGCTGGCTGGTTTGAAGAAAGGGTAACCGGAGCTCAAGAAACCCAACCTTCGACTTTCTCGCCAATCTCCCAGCCAGTTTCAGTACGGTGGAGCTGGTATACCCCGCCCCAACCGCACCAGCCCGAACAGTCGTTCTGAACAAAGATCATAGCCCTGTCTCCCATCACGTCAGGGTGGCTCAGCATCAAGACGCCCAAGGGGCAGTATTTGAAGGACGAGTCCCAACGCAAATCCTTGGGCAGCACGTTACGAGGCATGCGGGTTCTCTTGTCCGCCTGCTCCCAGTTCTTCAACTGGTTCGCAGGACTAAGCTGGGGAGCATCAAATGCGTCTTCACCCGAGCGAATTCGAAATTCTGCCGTCGATCCGGCCAACTCGTCCGCCACACAAAAACGATAATCGATGAAATCGTGCAGCAGCCCCGGCATCTCAGGATTATCATTGAAAAACGTAATATTGTCGCGGGAGGACTCGGCCTGCCAACTCAGGATCGATGCAACAATTTCGCGCTCGTCAACTCCAAGTGCCTTAGATGGCCTTACTTTCGTGGGTTCAGCGCATGACAGAAGCGCTAGAGACAACACAGTTGCCGACAGAAAATAAATCCGCATCAAAACGGGATGTCATCATCCAGATCGTCATAGTTGGAACCGCCGCCGGAAGAGCTGCCGCCGCCAGAGCCGCCGCCGCCCTGGTTCCAGCCACCGCCACCGGAACCGCCGCCTGACGCTCCGCCGCCATAGCCGCCGCCTTGACCGCCGCCGCCACCGCCTTGGCCGCCGCCCGGACCATCGAGCATGGTCAGCGTGCCATTGTAACCGCGCAGAACGACTTCTGTGCTGTAGCGATCATTGCCCGACTGGTCCTGCCATTTGCGGGTTTGCAGCTGGCCTTCGATATAGACTTTCGACCCCTTGCGCAGGAACCGTTCAGCCACATTGACGAGGCCTTCGGAGAAAATCGCCACGGTGTGCCATTCGGTACGCTCCTGCTGCTCGCCCGAATTGCGATCTTTCCAGCGTTCACTGGTCGCGATCCGCAAATTGCAGACTTTGCCGCCATTCTGGAAAGAGCGGACTTCCGGGTCTGCGCCCAGATTTCCGATAAGCATTACTTTATTGAGGCTGCCAGCCATGAAACCATCCCTTCGCGAATCTGTTGATTCTTGGGTTAGCTAATCGCTTACAGCCAAGCCAGTTCACCAGCAGGATTTTTTGAAACAGGGTGTGGACAGCGCGCAGCTACAACCCCGCCCAGACCGCCAGCCAATAGGTCAGCCCGGCAAACACGTAAGCCAGCGCAAACAGATAACCGAGCATGACCATCGGCCATTTCCAGCCATTCGTCTCGCGCCGGGCAACCGCAATGGTGGAGATACATTGCGGCGCAAACACGAACCATGCAAGAAAAGCGAGCGCAGTTGGCAGGCTCCAGCGGGCAGCGATCTGATCGCGCAAGGCGGCTTCGGTTTCTGCCTCGTCATCGGATTCGACTGCATAGGTTGTCGCCAGCGAAGCCACCGCAACCTCGCGCGCTGCCATTGCCGGGACAAGTGCGAGGGTCATTTCCTGATTAAAGCCAACCGGCTCGAATACGGGATGGATCGCGGCGGAAATCTGCCCTGCATAGGATGCGTCGAGCTGGTTCTCGCCCTCGCCCGCTTTGGGAAAGGTCAGTAGCAGCCACAGCACGACCGTTGCGGCAAAAATGATCGTCCCAGCGCGGCGCAGGAACACCCATGCGCGCTGCCACAGGCCGATCAGCAAGTCCTTGAGGCGCGGCAATTGATAGCGCGGCAATTCCATAATGAAGCCGCTCGCCGCACCCTTGGTTACCGAGCTGCGCAGGATCAGCGCCACCACCATTGCGCCGATAACCCCCGCTACATAAAGGCCGAAGAGCACGAGCCCCTGCAAGCCGATGCCCGGCCCCACGCTGGTTGCCGGAATGACCGCAGCGATAATCACAGCATAAA
>JAHDDJ010000145.1 GCA_020629385.1 Erythrobacter sp. | reverse complement strand
ATTTCGCGGCGCTGCGAACCGGACGCGTCATGCGCCATTATTCTTCGCCGAAGCCGTCTTCGATCAGAGCGGCAAGGCTGGCAAAGGCATCGTCCGAATTATCGCCGGAGACGATCAGATCAACGCTGTCACCCTTGGCAGCGCCGAGCATCATCAGGCCGAGGATCGAACCGCCTGCGGCAGAATTCCCGTCTTTCTCGATCTGAACCGACACACTCTCCGGCAATTCGGCAACTGCACCGACAAATTTGGCGCTGGCCCGCGCATGAAGGCCGCGCTGGTTGACGATGGTGATGGTCTTGCGATGCTCGCTCATGCGCCTGCACCTTCATCGCCCAGAAATTCCGAGGCAATCGTGATATAGGTTTTGCCAGCATCGCGCGCCGCTTGCGCTGTGGCGAGCACGTCGTTCTTCTTGCGCGCGCCTGCCAGCCGGATGAGAATGGGCAGATTTACCCCTGCAATTACTTCCACCCGGCCCGTTTCCAGCAACGAAATCGCCAGGTTTGAAGGCGTGCCGCCGAACAGGTCGGTCAGGATGATGACCCCCGATCCGCTATCCACTTTTTCGATGGCGGCAGCAATTTCGTCGCGCCGGACTTCCATGTCGTCATTCGGGCCAATGCAGACGGTCTCGACGGCGTCTTGCTTGCCCACGACATGTTCCATCGCGTTCACGAATTCATCGGCCAAATTGCCGTGTGTAACCAGGATCAATCCGATCATGGCTGCGCCGTCTGTCCTGATTTGCCGGCAATGACAAGGGGGGATCGGATCATTGCTGGGGCCCCTCTATCGCGTCGGCAGCGCGTGAAGCGAGATTTCGGTGAATAATGGTCGGCGCATATCCCGCTTTTTCCAGTGCATTTTTCATCCGGTCTGCGGTGTAAACCGAGCGATGCCGGCCACCGGTGCAGCCGAAGGCGATATTGACGTAGCTTTTGCCCTGCGCCGCATAACGCGGCAGCAGAGTCATCAGCAGATCATGTATCTGGCCGAACGCAGTTTCGAAGGCCGGGTCTTTGAGAATATGCTCGCCCACTTCGGCGTCCAGTCCGGTCTGTTCGCGCAGATGTTCGATCCAGTGCGGGTTATCCAGAAAACGCATATCGAACACCAGATCGGCCAGCGGAGGAGTGCCCCGCGCGAAGCCGAAACTGGAGATAATCACCGACATCGAGGCAGGAGCCGAGCCGGAAAATTGTTCGCGGATCGCTTGCTGCAACTCATTGCTGGCAAAACTGGACGTGTCGATCACCGCATCGGCCCAGCGGCGCAAAGGTTCCAGCAATTCGCGCTCTGCCTGAATGCCGACGCGCACCGGTCTGCCCGATGCCATCGGATGACGGCGGCGGGTTTCGTTATAGCGGCGCTCCAGTTCGCCGCTGGCGCAATCGAGGAAAAGCGTGGTGATCTGCAAATCATCGCGCCGGGTGAAGTCCTTCACCATCTCAATGATGTCCTGCGGCACGAAGCCGCGCGTTCTGGAATCGAAACCGATTGCCAGCGGTGTCGAACCCGCCTCGTGTTCCGCTTGTTCGATCAGTCCGCCCAGCAGGCGGATCGGGAAATTGTCGATGGCTTCCCAGCCAAGATCTTCCAGCACGCGCAAAGCAGTCGTTTTGCCTGCACCGGACAAGCCGGTGACGAGCAGGATGCGCTGGACAGGAGGCGGAGAGTGTGTCGAATCGTCAGACATCGTTTCCAACATTTGGGCGCAAACCGGTCGCGATGAAACCCCTATCGTATCGGCGGGACAGAATTCGGATGGCCGTGGCGTTCCAGAGCATAGCGCACGCGTATCGCATCAACCGGGCTGCCTATCGCAAATGCCAGTTTGGGTGTCGCGATATCGAGTAAAGTGACACTCGTCGCGCTGTCGACGAAACGCGGCGCGTTTTCATCAATGGCAAGGATTAACGCCACGGGCGCGCTGATGCAGGGTGTGTCGCATATACCTACATTGCGCACTTCGATCTTGCCGCGTGTGTGCGAAGGCGGATGCGCAACGATATGTCCATCGCCGCGTTCAAGCCTCACACCGTCATCACCGATCAGCGTTGCCCCGCTATCAATCAGGGCCAGCGCCAGAGAAGTCTTGCCGCAGCCCGGCGGCCCTTCGATCAGAACCCCGCGGCCCTCGATTGCAACGCCGGTATATTGGTAAAGCTGACCCGCCTCTGAGGGATAGTTCACATCGCGGCCTTGTGGTCGAATGGCAGCTTGAGGATCAGGCAGGCCCCTTCGCGGCCGTCGGGGCGGTCATGCGCGGTCAATGTGCCATTATGCGCCTCGGCAATGGTCCGGCCAATAGCGAGCCCGAGCCCGCTGTGATTGCCGAAATCTTCCGCGTCAGGGCGATCCGAATGAAAGCGGTGGAATACTTTTTCGCGGGCGCTCTCCGGGATACCGCGCCCTTCGTCGCATACGGCCACTTTTACCCAGTCTCCGTCGATCGAAACGGCTATATCGATTGTGCCGTCGGGCGGAGAAAATGAAACAGCGTTGTCGAGTAGGTTCTCAATCACGCGTTCCAGCCTTACCGGAACCCCGCGGACATTAGCGCTGCCTAGCGGTTTTTGCAGCGCAACATCGCGCTTCTCGTTTTCATCGCGATGTTCGCGCTGCTCGACGATGGCCTGCGTTAATGCAGCAATATCGATCCGTTCGAACACTGCACGGGAGAGTTCGGCATCGATCCGGCTGGCATCGGAAATTTCGGTCACAAGCCTGTCGATCCGGCGTACATCATGCGCAGCAATCCCGGTAAGCTGCTTTCTGAGATCATCATCCTCGACCTTCTCGAGTGACTCGATCGCACTGCGCAGGCTCGCCAGCGGGTTCTTGATTTCATGCGCGACATCGGCGGCAAAATGTTCGACCGCGTCAATACGGTGCCGCAATGTGTCGGTCATATCTGAAACAGCACGCGCCAATAGGCCGATCTCGTCACGCCGGTCCGGCAAGCGGGGCACCTCGACATCGCGCTCGCGCCCTTGTCGCACACGGATTGCAGCACGTGCGAGGGACCGCAGCGGTGTGACAATTGTACGCGCCATATAGAGCGACAGCATCACCGACAGGAAAAGCGCCAGAAACACACCGCTGACGAGGGTGGAGCGGGCGCTTCGTACATTCTCGGTAATGTCGACTGCATTACGCGTGGTGAGCAATGTTGCGCCATTGAGACCCACGGGAGCTGCCGCATTGATAACGGGGGTTCCATCCGGCGCGTCGCGGAGCTGGATTTGCGAGATGCCTTCTTCCTGCGCGCGAGCAAGCTCGGGCCAAGAGGCGGCGGTTGCCTCGACCGGCTCGATATAGTCGGGAATCGGAGGCGCGCCCACAATCGCATCGACGCCGTGGTCGAGAAGCTGGGCCAGATCTTCCTGCCAATCTTCCGTTGCGGGATCATCAAATGCAAACGCTGGTTCATCCAGTGCAAAACTGTCTGCCCACAAATTGCCCTCAGCATCGAACATGCGCAGGCGCATCTTCTGTTCCTTGCCGATCTGGATCAGCAGTGCTTCTTGCCTCGACCGTGTTGCTCCGGCGAGTGCCTCGGCGGTAATCTGTGCCTCGATCCGCGCCAGCTTGTATCGCTCGTCCAGCAATTGTTTCCGATATCCGTCGAGATAGAAAATCCCGCCACCCAGCAGCGCCAGCGGCAGGATGTTCACCGCGAGAATGCGCCAGGTCAGCGATAATCCGCGTGACCAGCCGAGATGCTCGATTTCCTTTTCGAGTTTTTCTTCGGAAACGGCGTCAGCCATCGGTGAAACTATAGCCTGCGCCGTACAGCGTTTCTATCGCGTTGAACTGCGAATCGACCTTGCGGAACTTGCGGCGCATACGTTTGATATGGCTATCGACAGTTCGGTCATCGACGAAGATATCGTCGGGATAGGCTGCATCCATCAACTGGTTGCGTGATTTGATAACGCCCGGCCGTGCAGCCAAAGCTTCGAGGATCAGAAATTCCGTGACGGTCAGCGATACTGGCTGCCCGTCCCACGTCACATGATGGCGGGCGGGGTCCATGGACAGACGGCCGCGTTCGAGAATCTCGGCACGAGGCTCCGTGTTTCCGCCTGTATCATTGCCCACAGGCACTGCGCGCGCATCGCTACGGCGCAGGATAGCCTTGATCCGGGCGGTGAGCAGGCGCTGGCTGAAAGGCTTGGCGATGTAATCATCGGCACCCTGCGCAAGGCCTGCCTCTTCATCCTGCTCGTCGTCTTTGCTGGTCAGAAAAATAACGGGGAGTTCCGACTTTTTGCGCAATTTTCCGAGCAATTCCATCCCGTCCATCTTGGGCATCTTGATGTCGAACACGGCGAGATCAGGCGGGTTCTCCAGTAAAGCGTTCAGCGCCGCTTCTCCATCTGAATAGAGGCGCGTTACGTACCCTTCCGCTTGCAGTGCAATGGATACGGTGGCGAGGATGTTCCGGTCATCATCGACCAGGGCAATGACTTGCTGGCTGGCCAAATTCTGGTTCGGTGACTGGCTCATTCTCTCTCCGCATCACGCCCTGTGTTGAGGTGCTTGCTAAAGTAGCGCTTCATCCACGTATAGACAACGCATTGCGGATTTGGCCCGATTTGACCGTCCAGCTGTCGAAATAACGACCGGACTCACCCCGCAGCGTTTGACGTAGGGGCAACCGCTCATTATGCGCTGCCCGCAGACGCCGTGCATTCGTATGCAGGGCGAATCGCTATTATTGCCCGCATGTTCATCGCGACAGCCGCAATCGGCTGATCACGGTCAGGAGATACCTGTGACGACCCCGCTTTCCCAACCCCTGTCAGCTCAGGGAATTGCCACCAACGCCACCATCCACCCCAACCTTGGAACTGCGCAGCTTGTCGAGCAGGCGCTGGCTAACGGTGAAGGCCGTCTGGCCAAGCACGGTCCGCTGGTTGTTGAAACCGGCGCGCATACCGGACGGTCGGCCAAGGACAAGTTCATCGTTCGCGATGGAACCACCGAGGACACCGTCTGGTGGGGCAAGGTCAATGCTTCGATGACATCCGAGCATTTTGCCGCGCTCAAAGAAGATTTCCTTGCCGCTGTCGGCGAAAAAGAGACGCTTTATGTCGCTGACCTGTTTGGTGGATCGCAGCCAGAGCATCGAGTCAATGTGCGCGTGATCAACGAGCTGGCCTGGCACAATCTGTTCATCCGCACGCTGCTTGTTCGCCCGACGGTCCAAGAGCTGGACGGGTTCGAGCCTGAATATACGATCATCGACTTGCC
>JAHDDJ010000144.1 GCA_020629385.1 Erythrobacter sp. | reverse complement strand
TTGTGATCATGGATAGCCAGATGCAGAAGAACCCGCTATGAGGTGCGCATGATCATGAAGCGCAAACATATCACCCTAGACTAGCGCCCGCATATTGGCGGGCGGCTACGAGCCGTTCGCCTCTGATGATCCATCCATCTTTGCACTGCCTCTGACGCCGCCGCCATCGGGCACGCCGGAGAAAAGACATGACCAACTGGTACACCGCAGACACCCATTTCGGGCATGAGAACGTCATCAAGTTCTGCGACCGCCCGTTCCGCTCGGCCAATCACATGGACGCGGTTCTGATGCAGAACCTCTGGGCAATGGTCGGACCCAAGGACGCGCTCTGGATCATTGGCGACTTCGCCCACGGACCCAAAGCCAAGGACACTGATTGGCTGCGCAAGCTGTTCGACAAGCTGCCCGGTGCCGAAAAGCACCTTGTCGTTGGCAACCATGACCTAGAGCCGACACAGGCCCTGCCCTGGACCAGCGTCACGCATCTGGTCGAGGTGCGTGATGGCCCGCAGAAACAGGCGCATACGCTTTGCCACTACCCGATGATCACCTGGAACCACGCCCGACGCGATGCGCTCCAGATCTTCGGCCATGTCCACAACAACTGGAAAGGCTCACGCAACAGCGTGAATGCGGGTGTAGACGTCTGGGACTTCATGCCCGCGCGTTTTGAGGACATCGCGCGCCGCGCCAAAACGCTGCCTGTGAACAAGCACTGGGCCGATGTCGAGCACAACGCGAAGGAGATTTGAGATGATGGACGACATGCCAACAGCCACCGTCAGCACGCTCCGACGCAGGACTACAGAGTTGCTGAAACAGGCCGAAGACCAACCAATTCTGATCACGCGATACGGCAAGCCATCATTCGTGTTGATGTCGGCCGCGCATTACGAGGCGCTTTCAAATTCCGGACGGCATGGGCCATGACGAAACGAACCTTCTTCGGGCTTGAGATCATCGGCGGGCGTGGCGTGCGCCCTGCCGATATCGCGCGCCTGCCCTTCGCTGCGTTCTGGTGCGATAGCGCCGTTCGATCATCTCAAACCCACGATAAGGTGACGGGTGAGTGGCTGGTGCGCCTCAGTGACTGGACCCAATTCTCGGAGCTCTTCGTCGCCACCGGGCGGCACAGGAACATGCCAAGACCGCCGGAGGTTGCGTGGTTCGATCGAGAGCGTGACGAACCGGAACAGACCTGTTTTGGCCTCGACATTGTGCGTAAGAAATTCGTCCGAGAAAGCGATATTGCCAAACTTCCGTTCTACGACTTCTGGCACGACAGCAGCCGGGGCTCGGCTGTGCTGCATGACGGCCGAACAAAGGAAACCCTTGTCTACTTGCACGACTGGAAAGCCTTCTCACAGCTCTTCATCGAGACCGGGCGGCACCGTCATATACCCCATCTGAGATGTCCCGCTCCTATCGCAAAACGCCCATCTGCGGGATGACCACCAAGGACAGCGACAAGCTCTTAAAGAAGGCATAGCACAAGCGCGCGGCGATCACTGAACGCCCGCGATTTGACCGGGGATGACCCCCCTTGGAGAAGGCCTTTGGCAACCCATGGGGCGCACCAAAAGACGGGAAGCGCTGGATCGATCCGAAGGACTGGCCTCAGATATGGCGAAAGTAGCAACAGATATTCTGCTCAGAACAGGTCCGATTTTGAGCAGAATAGCCGCTCCTATTCTCATCACGGGCACGCGACGCAAAACAAATCAGGAGGCCCGAAATGACAGATGAACCGACAGATCGCGCTCTGTGCGAGAACATTGAGCTCCAGGCAAAACTGCTCGCGGCGGCCTATGAAAGCGGCGACCCCAAAGCCATCGACAACGCCCTCATCCGTGTCACCGGCGCCCGCAGAATGGTCGCCAATGGCATGTACGATCTCATCTATGCCGATGACCCGAGGTACCCGGACGACGGGTCGCTGCCCTCCCCTCCTTGACTTCTCCGGACAGCAACCCGTCTGGTTTTGCAAGCCACAAACAATCGCCATCCAATCTGAATCCCGCGCCGCCAGTATTCACTTTTGATCGCCGCCCGCCTTTCCACATTCGCTCTCTGCACCCTCCCGGCTGAGCGTCCATGACGCACACAGCCGTCCGAGGGTGCTCGGCCTAACAGGCCGACCCATCCCCACAAACATGCGACCACATCGGTCAAAATCCGGCATCCAGAACCCCGGTAAATTCTGGGGACTAAAAACTGTCCGTTAAACGGTATAGTCGTATAAAAAAGCTCCCGGATTAATCCCCATTTTCGGCGGCATGATCAGCGTCCATCGACGGCCTCGCAGCTCTCATCTGCAATCGTTTCACACCCCTAAATCGCTAGCAAAATCAGTGCCTTCTGTCGGCAACGGCGTCCACACGTCGTGGACTGGAGCGAAGCGGAAGGACACGACGTATATGTGGATGCTTGAATTATTTCGCCATCTGCATCATAAAGCCGCCATCCGAAATTCTGGGAAACCGCTCACCTTGGCCGTCCAAAGCTCACGACTGCATGCGAAGCCGATTTCGCGATCAAAAAACCAGAGCGCCGTTGCTTCTGCTGCCTACCGCGCCGGCGAAAAGCTCGAAGACAAGCGCATCAGTGAAACCTTCGACTACACCCGCAAGCAATCCGTTGAAGCGACCCGTATCATGGCCCCCTCCCCTGCCCCCGATTGGGTGATGGATCGCGCGACGCTTTGGAACACTGTCGAGGCAACCGAGAAACGCAAAGACGCTCAGCTGGCCAGAGAGGTACAGGTCGCAATCCCGGACGAGCTGCCGAAAGACATCCGGGAGAAGTTGGTCTGGGACTTTTGTCAGGACAACTTCGTCAGCAT
Source organism: Erythrobacter sp. (assembly GCA_020629385.1). GTDB lineage: Bacteria > Pseudomonadota > Alphaproteobacteria > Sphingomonadales > Sphingomonadaceae > Pontixanthobacter. Next base: position 2,500 of record JAHDDJ010000144.1, on the reverse strand, counting down.
GGGAATGATCGCCGATGTGGCGATCCACGGGCCTACGAAAGAGAACCCGCGTAACTGGCACTGGCATGGCATGCTGACGATGCGGACCATCGGCCCCGATGGCTTCGGATTGAAAGAGCGCTCCTGGAACGAGAACCAGCATGTCGAACGCTGGAAGCGAAACTGGGAGACCGCCTGTAACGCGGCGCTTGAGCAAATCGGCTCAAGCACCCGCGTGGATATGCGGTCCATTGAAGATCGGCATGCCGAACAGCTGCGCTTCGCCACTGAAGCCACAAACTGGATCGACCGGATGCGGTTTGAGATCGAGGCAGCACGTCTCGATTACACTGCACGTCCCAACCTCCCCCAGAAGGCCTACCGCGCGGCCGCAAAGGGTGAAGTCTATCCGGGCTATGAAGAAGCCACGGCAGAGTGGACCGCCGCCATTGAAAGCCGTGGTGCTGCACGCAACAAGGCTATGCAGATGGAAGCCGAGCTGGAATATCTGCTTGGCCTCACGCATCACGATGGCGGCGTAGCGATCAGCGCGGAAGACAAGATCATTAATCGCTGGCTGGCAGATCGGTTTGAGCACGACCCGGCCATCCTCGCCATTCTAGCGACCATTGCCGACAACACACCCGACCTCCTCGGTAGCGCATGCGAGGCGCAAGCCTTTGAGGCCTTCGATCAGCTCGGCAAGAATCCGGAAGATCCAACGCACGATCAGATGGCCCTCCTCGAAGGCGTCGGCCGCCATATCCTCAACAACGGGTGGAAGCAACTCACCCATCTCGATCACATGCTGCGCAATCATGACGTCATGTGGATGTTCAATGATCACCCCACAACGGAAGATCGTCCCGCACCAGAACAAGAAGCTGAAAGCAGCGTTGCACAGGACATTAAGACTGAAGCGGCCGAAGACAAAACCACACCGGCATCAGATGACACTGGCCCGCCCAAGTCAGATGAACCACTTGTTCCTGAGATCGCTCAAGCGGCTGAGCAAACCGAGTCCACAGAGCCTGATCCAACAGCCGATAAAACATCAAACACTCCAGCGCCAGAAGACCGCCCCAAATTCCGCAAGGTCGAAGACTTATTGATGGAAGATGCTGCGCGACGAGCCCAAAGGGCAGCGGAACAAGCCCGAAGAAACCAAGAGGCGGAGGAATTCTATCAAGAAACCATGAGGACCCATCACAGCACTTCTGAGACACCTGCAGCACCACAGGAGACTAAAGCCGAGGAAAGGACCCGCAGACGCGCTGAGAAGGCTGCTGCGCGCGCGCGCGCCAAATTGGAGCGCCCTATTAGCGAAAGCCGTAAGCGCGTCTTGAGGGGCCGCAGGACCATCAACCTGACTAAAGGCACATTGGGGAACCTCAGTATGGGCAGAGAAGCGCTGGACCCCTACCCTCAAAGCCAACTGCGCAGAGCGACAGACACGTTCCTGTCAGCAGCCAAGTGGCTCACGAATGCCTGGGATACCTACCGGACAGGCGATAAGCGCGAGGCAAAATTTGAACGCGAGGAAAAAGCCTACATCGAAGCTAGCGAAACCCTCGCTGAAATGCATCTCGTTGTGCCCAAACCAAAGACCATGACGGGCGATGACCTGTTGGGCGAACGCGCCCGCCTGCAAGAACTCGAAGATTTCCCGGATCAGGGCCTCGTTGCTCCGGTGATGGGAACCATCAAAAGGCGCCTCAAACAGATCGTTGCATATCTGACCACCAGTGAGGATGGGCAAGCGAAGGCCGCCCAGTTTGAGCGCCAGAGGCAAGTCGAAGAAGCGGAACGGCAAAGGCAACACGAGTTTGAGCAACAGCTTATCGAAATGCATCAGCGGGAACGTGCTGAACAAAGACGACGATCAACGATCAACAAAGTTCGGGGCTTCCTTGACCGTGCGCTCGCTGATCCCGAAATCTACGATCTCGTAGTATCCTATGGCTTTAAAGAAGGCCAAAACGTAGATGAGATCGCCAACGATCCGTTTTGGGGCAGCGTTGTATCCGGTTCGTCGCGCGTTGCGTGGTATGATCTGGAAAAGCGGATCGAGGCAATTGATGCGGAACGCCAACGGCAGATTGATCAGGCTACGCTCAAGGATCTCGAAGAAACCCTTGGAACTATCATCGACCGGGCCAAGCATGAGACCGATCCGCAGCTGTCAAAGCTGATACAGCCTCTCAACATTCACCGGTTCAGGGAAAGAGATGATGTTCTCACTGATTTGCGCTGGCTTGAGCCTGTTTCAAGAGATGAACAGAAACGACCACGTTGGGAAGTTGTGCAAGACCGGATCGAGCAACTGGATGCAATCGAGAAGCGTGTGAAGGAACAGCGGGAGAAGTTAGCGCAGCAAAAACTAAGGAAACCGCCCTCCCCTTCCAACGATGACGGTGGATTTTCGCCCTGATTATTCTCTGTAGCTCGATCAGTTTAGAAAACGCTGTCGTTCCCTCGAACTTCAAGAGTGAAGCTGAAATGCTTAGTGTTATGTGTGGAC
>JAHDDJ010000143.1 GCA_020629385.1 Erythrobacter sp. | reverse complement strand
AATATCGCGGGCTTCAAGAAAGTCGCCGATGCGATGCTGGCATTCGGCGTGGTCTGATCCTTTACCGGCGCATCGTGACCTGCCTTTGACCAGTTGCGTCGCGCGGTCTAAAAACGGTTGATTGTCACGATGCGCCGCCTATTTCTGGTGGTGTAGCAACACATGCGCGCTTGCCTGTTGACCTTGCAGGCGAATCCCTATAAGCGCGCTTTTCATTCGACAGTTTCGGGTTAGTCCGGCAGGCGGCAGCCAGATTGCGCGCCATCCGGACTTTTTGCGTTAACGCTCCTGAAAATGCCGATGAAACAACGCTATGAGATAAAGGCGCGCCGTGTCCGGTAAGCGGATCGACGCAGAGCCTTTGTGGAGCATGGAGAAGTAAGTGGCTCGTATTGCCGGGGTAAACCTCCCCACAAACAAGCGCGTAATCATTGCGCTCACCTATATTCACGGAATCGGCCGGACAACGGCCGTCAAGATTGCCGACAAGCTTGGTATCGATCACGCACGCCGTGTTCAGGATCTCTCGGACGCAGAAGTTCTGCAAATCCGTGAAGCCATTGATGCCGACTATCAGGTCGAAGGTGATCTGCGTCGTGACACTGCGATGAACATCAAGCGCCTGATGGACCTGCGGTCCTATCGCGGTCTGCGTCATCGTAACGGTCTGCCCGTTCGCGGTCAGCGTACGCACACCAACGCCCGTACCCGCAAGGGTAAGGCTAAGCCCATCGCGGGCAAGAAGAAGTAAGCAGCGCTCGGCGCTTAAGCTTACTCCATCTTCTTTCAAGAAATAGGAAACTGCACCAATGGCACGCGAACCAGGTCGGGTTAGAAAACGCGACAAGAAGAACATTTCAAGCGGCGTTGCGCACATCAATGCCAGCTTCAACAACACAATGGTCACCATCACCGACGCGCAGGGCAATGCAATCAGCTGGTCCAGCGCAGGCATGATGGGTTTCAAGGGTAGTCGTAAATCGACTCCTTATGCTGCTCAGGTCGCAGCAGATGACGCGGGTAAGAAGGCAGCCGAACACGGCGTCCGCACCCTCGAAGTAGAAGTGAAGGGCCCGGGTTCGGGTCGTGAGAGCGCCCTGCGCGGTCTCGCCGCTGTCGGTTTCACGATCACTTCGATCCGCGATGTGACACCGATCCCGCATAACGGGGTCCGGCCGTCCAAGCGTCGCCGCGTCTGATCTGAACCTGCCTGGCGGTACAGCCTGACCGCCAAGTTTTTCCGGACCGGACGCGCTGGCATAGGCACCCAGCGCTTCGGCCCAGCCCGCATTTGAACCAGGGGAATTTCATGTCCGTCAACACCAAGAACTGGCAGGAACTAAAGAAACCCAACACTCTCGAGATCAAGGACAACGAAGACAAGGACCGCAAGGCTACCTTCGTTGCAGAACCGCTGGAACGCGGCTTCGGTCTCACGCTCGGTAACGCGCTGCGCCGCGTTCTGCTGTCGAGCTTGCAGGGTGCTGCAATTACATCGATCAAGATCGAAAACGTCCTTCACGAATTCAGCTCGCTTGCGGGTGTTCGCGAAGACGTGACCGATATTGTCCTGAACGTGAAGCAAATCGCGCTCAAGATGGAAGGCGAGGGCCCCAAGCGCCTGCAGCTTTCCGCAACTGGCCCTGCCGAAATCAAGGCTGGCGATATTGCTGTGACCGGCGACATCGAAGTGATGAACAAGGATCTCGTGATCTGTCACCTTGATGAAGGCGCGACTTTCAACATGGAACTGACAGCGGACACCGGCAGCGGCTATGTCCCTGCGGTCCAGAACCGTCCTTCCGACGCGCCGATCGGTCTGATCCCTGTAGACTCGCTCTATTCGCCAGTGCGTCAGGTTAGCTACAAGGTTGAGAAGGCCCGTGTTGGTCAGGAACTCGACTTCGACAAGCTGAGCCTGACTGTCGAGACCGACGGCACCGTCGCTCCTGAAGATGCGGTGGCATACGCTGCGCGCATTCTGCAGGACCAGCTGACACTGTTCGTCCACTTCGAAGACGGCATCCCGCAGCCGCAGTCGGCCATGATCGGTCAGGCCGCAACGCCGCAGGAAGACGATGCAAACCAGCTCAACCGTTACCTTCTCAAGAAGGTCGACGAGCTGGAACTGTCGGTCCGTTCGGCAAACTGCCTCAAGAACGACAACATCATCTATATCGGCGATCTGGTCCAGAAGACCGAAGCCGAGATGCTGCGCACGCCAAACTTTGGCCGCAAGTCGCTTAACGAGATCAAGGAAGTATTGTCTTCCATGGGTCTGCGTCTTGGCATGGACATCCCCGGATGGCCGCCAGAGAATATCGAAGAAATGGCCAAGAAGCTCGAGCAAGAGCTGCTAGGCTAACGTGTGGTGAGCCCCAGCGAAGGCTGGGGCCTCCTTGCCATCGGCGCAAGTCTGATGGAGGTCCGGGCCTACGCCGGGACGCACGCAAGGGCGAAGGTGACGGCCCTGAACGGTCACCAGTACCGGGGTACCTTGTACGGCCCCCTTACGAACTGAAGGAAGAATACAATGCGTCACGGAATTTCACAGCGTAAGCTGAGCCGTAAATCGGGCCACCGTAAGGCTCTGTTCCGCAACATGTCGGCCGCGCTGATCAAGCACGAGCAGATCATGACCACGGCTCCAAAAGCCAAGGAACTGCGTCCTTACATTGAAAAGCTGATCACGCTGGCCAAGAAGGGCGGCCTTTCCAATCGTCGTCTGGCGCAAAGCCGTCTGCTCGACGAAACACAGCTGAAGAAACTGTTCGACGTTCTGGCAGAGCGTTATGCGGATCGTGATGGCGGCTACACCCGCATCATCAAGGCCGGCATTCGTGCCAGCGACAGCGCGCCTCTCGCAGTTATCGAACTGGTAGACCGCGATCTGGACGCCAAAGGCCAAGACAGCGGCCCGGTAATGGGCGCTGACGAAGACGAACTCGAAGACGCGTAAACGCGACTTCAACCAGTCACCGAGTGGGCCGCAGAGGAAACTCTGCGGCCCTTTTCGTTTGGAAACGCGAATCCGGCGGCGCTTGACTTCTTCTGATTTCTGTCAGACATTTCTGTCATGACAGAAATTACTAACGAGTCGCGTTTATCGCCATCGGTTGCCAAGTTCGTGCTGCACTGGGGCGATCTCGGGAGCCAGTGGGGCGTGAACCGTTCAGTGGCGCAAATCCATGCCTTGCTGTTTATTTCCGACGCGCCCCTGACTGCCGAAGATATTGCAGCGAAACTTTCCATGGCGCGGTCCAACGTCTCCAATTCCTTGCGCGAGTTGCTCGGATGGCGCTTGATCCACCGTGTCCCGATTCTGGGGGACCGCCGCGATCACTATGCGGCTGAGGCCGATATCTGGGAGATGGCGACCCGCATTGCCCAAGGCCGCAAGGAACGGGAAATCGACCCGGCCGAGGCCGCGCTGAAATCCTGTCTCGCCGAAGCGCAGCATGATGCGCAGGTGAGCCCCGAGGCGCGGGCCAAGCTGGAAGGCATGCTCGGCTTCGTTTCCACCATGTCGCGCTGGCATGACGAGATGCTGGGTGTGCCCAAGCCTGCATTGATGGCGCTGATCAAGATGGGCAGCGGCATAACGCGACTGATCAATTGGGGAAGTAAGTCGAAAGAGAAATAGGCCCTCGATCAAAAGGAGCAGGGCAATGGAAGCGGTAAGAAAGCAGGACCATGCAAGAGCGCTGCAAGCGGGTGCAGCACCTTACGACACCCGCTTTCGCCGCCTTGTTGGTGAGCAGGGGTGGTCCAGGCTTCCCGCCGCCGTGCAAGCCCGTTTCAGCAAACGGCTCAGCCATAACGCGCTCGCGAATTACCATGGCGTGGTAATTGAAACCCGCCATTCGCGGATGGGCTGGGTGCTTGCGCAAATTTGCCGTTTGGTCGGCGCGCCTTTGCCGCTCTATCGCGACAGCAAGGTACCTGCGGTCGTTGTGGTCAGCGAAGACCGAGCAAGTGGCGGCCAATGCTGGACCCGTATTTACGGACGGGAGCGCGGTTTCCCGCAAGTCATCCATAGCGCCAAGCGTTTTGCAGGGCCGACCGGGCTGGAGGAATATCTGGGCCGCAAGCTGGGCATGGCGTTGCGCGTCGAGGCCGACGCCAGCGGGCTGGTATTCAGGAGCGACCATTACTTCGTCAGCCTGTTCGGCAAGCGTATTAGGCTGCCGCATTGGCTTGGGCCGGGCGTTACCACTGTGATCCATCGCGATCTCGGGAGCGGGCGCTTCGCCTTTGATCTCGATCTGCGGCACCCGCTGCTGGGCGAGCTGGTCCATCAACATGCGGAGTTTCGCGATGCGTGACCATGGCCCAGCTTATGGCGCGCCGCTGAAAGTGCTGATCATCGGCGGCAGCGGAGTGTTTGGCAGCCGCCTCGCGAAAATCGCTGTGCGCGAGGAGGGCGTGTCACTCACTCTCGCGGGGCGCCGCAAAGATGCGCTGGAGGCTGTATCGCGGGAATTGGAGAACCCCGCCGACATATTGGTGCTGGACCGTGACCGCATTGTCGCCAGCGATCTCGCTCCGTTTGATATAGTGGTCGATGCCGCCGGTCCCTTCCAGTCTTCGCACACCAGAGTAATCGAAGCCGCGCTGGAGGCCGGTATTGCCTATATCGACCTAGCCGACGGGCGGGAATTCGTCGCCCAATTCCCGCGTTTCGACGCCGTCGCCAAATCCGCTGGCGTTCCGCTTATCACAGGTGCCAGCTCCATTCCGGCACTGTCGCATGCCATGATCGACCGGATGGTGAAGGGGTGGCGCGAAATCTCCGCAATCCGCGTGGGCATTTATCCCGGCAATCGCGCGCCGCGAGGACGCTCTGTCGTTGAGGCAATCCTGTCTTACGTAGGCAAGCCTGTCCGTGTGTTTCGCGATGGCGAATGGCAGGAGGTGCCGGGCTGGGGACTGACCCACCGCGAAGATATTCCGGGAGAAGGTAAGCGTTGGGCCAGCGTGTGCGATACGCCGGAACAGGATTTGCTGGTGTCGCGCTACACACCGACCCGTTCGGCAGAGTTCTTTGCGGGGTTGGAACTGGGTTTCCTGCATCTAGGGCTCGCTGCCCTGTCGCAACTGGTGCGGATCAAACTGCTTCCTAGCTTGCGGCCATTTGCCGCGCCGATGTTGTGGGTGGCGCAGCGCCTGCTGGCATTTGGCAGCGATCGCGGCGCGATGACTGTCCGGGTGGAGGGCGTAAACGCTGGCGGAGAGCGGCAACGCAGCCGCGCAGTACTGCACGCCGATGCTAATCGCGGTCCCAATGTGCCGATCCTTGCCGTGGTCGCGCTGATCCGCCGGTTTCGCGATGGCGCAGCGCCGCCTGCGGGCGCCTATGCCTG
>JAHDDJ010000142.1 GCA_020629385.1 Erythrobacter sp. | reverse complement strand
TTCATCTGGTTGAAGATGTAGCCGTGATTGCGGAATGGCCACAGGCTTTTTCGCCGCTCTGCCAAGGCATCGAACAAACGGTATGACAGCGCATCATCGGGAGAGAGGGCGGACAAATCGAATTGCGCACGCATTCTGGCGGCTGTGTTTTGCAGCAATTCATATTGCAGCCGGTCACCTTCGTCAGAATAATCGCCCCAGCGCGCATAATCCTCATCGCGAATTCCGCGATACGCTTTGGACAGCGGGGATGCTGCGAGCACCGCCTCATCATAATCGGCAAACAATGTACCGATTTCGGCGACAGTTTCCGACGGGGCAACCGGAGCTTCAGCAGCCGACTGAACCGATGTTGCGCCATATCCGGTCGAGCATCCTGCCAGCATGATGGCGCTGAACGCGCAGCCGGTAAGGTAAGGAATTCGCGACATATTTTCTCTCCAGTCAGCCCGTCGGGGATTGCCAATCATTACGGGAGAGAAGCCGGTATTTACAACAGGAAACGGTTTTGCGCGGGTGGGCAGGCAAAAAAAGGGGCGGCCCGTTTCCGGAATCCGCCCCCTAAAGTCGAGGAACTCTTTGCAGTAATGCTAGAGCCCTTCGGGTCGCAGAAAAACTTCTAGGCTGAGTCGCGGAAATTCGATTGTATGGAAACGACAAGTTTCCGCACAATATAGTAAATCCTTGATATATTTGTATATTTATGCGTTTCCTCGGAGACCTATCGACAAGCGTCGGTGGGCTGTGCATAGCGAATCGCAATGCTGTTTTCCCTGTTCAAACCCGCCCTGTTCCTGATCGACCCCGAAAAGGCCCACCGCCTGACCATCGCGGGCCTCAAGGCGGCACCCCTGCCCGCCGTACGGCACGACCCTGCACTCGCCAGCGAAGTTGCGGGCGTCACATTTCCGGCACCCGTGGGCATTGCCGCCGGTTTCGACAAGGATGCCGAGGTCCCTGATGCGGTGCTTGGTTTGGGGTTCGGATTTGCCGAGGTCGGGTCGATCACCCCGCGTCCGCAAGCAGGCAATCCCAAACCGCGCCTGTTCCGCCTGGCCGAAGACCGCGCGGTGATCAACCGTATGGGGTTCAACAATGGCGGCGCGGATGCTGCGCTGGAGCGGCTCGAAGCGCGGCGCGGAAAAGCCGGTGTGGTCGGGATCAATATCGGCGCGAACAAGGACTCCGACGACAGGATCGCCGATTACGCGGTCATGACCAAACTGATGGCGCCCCATGCGACCTATCTGGCCGTCAATATTTCCAGCCCGAACACTCCGGGCCTTCGCGCCTTGCAGGATGAGGGCGCGCTGGTCGAATTGCTCGATGCAGTGTTCGAAGCACGCGGTGCTGATGGTCCACCCATATTCCTCAAAGTCGCACCCGATCTGGAGCCGGAAGATGTGGATTCGATTGCCCGGATTGCGATGGACAAGAAACTCGGCGCTTTGATCGTGTCGAACACAACAATCAGCAGGCCGCCTCTCAAATCCTCGCAAGCTGGCGAGACTGGGGGATTGTCCGGAGCCCCCTTGCGCGATCTTGCGCTGCAACGCATCCGTGATTTCCGCAAGGCCACCGGCGGCGCAATGCCGCTTGTCGGCGTCGGCGGTATCGGCAGTGCAGACGATGCATGGGCGCGCATCCGCGCAGGAGCCAGCCTGATCCAGATATACAGCGCTCTGGTCTATGAAGGCCCCGGTCTGGCGCAGAAGATCAACCGCGGATTGGTGCAACGGATGAAGCGTGAAGGTTTCTCGACCATTGCCGAAGCCGTCGGGACCGAATAGCACTGCCGCATGTCACATACGCAGATACTCGCCCGCACCGGTTTTCTTGCCCTAGCCAGCACGCTGCTTACAGCCTGCCCTCCGCCGGAAAGCGTCAAATCCGCCAATGCCATCGCGCTTGCGCCACGCCTGGAAACGGGTGGGGTGGTGAGCGCAGCCGATCCCCGTGCCCAAGCAGCGGGCGAGCAAATTCTGGCGCAAGGCGGCAGTGCCACAGATGCGGCCATCGCGGTGATGCTGGCCTTGACCGTAGTGGAGCCGCAAAGCTCCGGCATCGGCGGCGGCGGTTTTCTGGTGCGCGGAACTGCAAAAGGGCCGCTTGCAACCTTCGACGGGCGCGAGACAGCTCCGGCTGGAGCGGACCCGCAATGGTTCATGGATGAAACTGGCGAGTTGCGGGGTTACCAGGAATCGGTCCTCAGCGGACTGAGCGTAGGAGTACCCGGCAACATCGCCTTGGCCGCGAAAGCCCATCAGGAGCACGGGCGCCTCCCATGGGCCGATCTGTTTGCGCCTGCGATGAAATTGGCAAAAGACGGGTTCGCGGTGAACCGCCGGTTGCACCAATCCTTGACCGGACAGCTCGACCGCGCCGGCCTGACCGAACAAGGGCGTGCGCTATACTACAAGGATGATGGCACGCCCAAAGATGTAGGCACGGTCCTCAGAAACCCGGAGATTTACAACACGCTGAAATCCGTCGCCGAGCAGGGGCCAGATGCCTTCTACCGCTCTCCGAGCGCGGAAGAGATGGCGGAATTAGTGCGCGCAGCCACGCCGCGATCCGGAGGTATGACTGCCCAAGACGTTGCCAATTATCAAGCGAAAGGCCGCTTTGCCGTTTGCGGCGCGTATCGCAAATATCGCATTTGCGGGATGGGTCCGCCCACATCGGGCGGGATCGCGGTCATCCAGATGCTGGGGCAGCTTGAGCGCTTCGACCTGACTGCATTGGGGGTCGACAATCCGGTTACCTGGCATCTCTTCCTTGAATCGCAGCGCCTCGCTTATGCGGATCGCGAAATCTATCTGGCCGACAGCGATTTCGTCAGCATCCCGGTAGAAGGGTTAATTGCCGACGATTACATCAACAAGCGCGCCAAGTTGATTGACCCAGCGAAGGCCATGCCGGTGGTCAAGGCGGGTACACCACGCGGTATCACAACAACCTTCGCCGATGGTGACGAATGGCCTGAAAACGGCACGTCGCACCTGGCAGTGGTGGATAATGAGGGCACATTGGTGAGCTATACCTCCACCATTGAAGGTCCTTTCGGATCGGGCCTGATGCATGGCGGCTTCTATCTCAATAACGAACTGACCGACTTCAGCCGTGCGCCCGAGAAGGACGGCAAACCGGTTGCCAACAGGGTCGAAGGCGGCAAGCGCCCGCGCAGTTCGATGTCTCCGATGGTGGTGTATGACCCGCAAGGCCGACCCTTTGCTGCTATCGGTGCAGCAGGTGGGTCGACCATTCCGGTCCAGACAGCGCGCAGCATCATCGGCCTCATCGATTTCAGCCTGCCTTTGGAGGAAGCTTTGGGATTGCCTTTGATCATGGCTTTCGGAGACCGCGTGCTGGTCGAGAAAGGCACCTGGCTGGAGGAGCGTGCCGAGGCTTTCAAGGCACTTGGTCATGGAGAAATTATCGCGCGCACACCGCCTCTGAAATCCGGCGGGATCGTGTGGACAGATGCTGGTTGGAATTCGGCGCGCGATCCGCGCTTGCGGGGCTTGCTCGAAACAACACCGGAATAGCGGAACGCCAAGAGCGTTGCTTCTTGCTTGCCGCATAGGCTGCGGAACTCTAGATCGTGCATAACCGTTATAGCGGAAACCAATTGGGAAGCAGGAGCGCATTGTGCAGCTATCGGATGTCGATACCGCCAGAAATCTGGTCGAATTGTTCCTCAAGCGTGCCGAGGCAGGCGGAGATTCTCCTTTCCTTGGCGCAAAGCGCGATGGTGCATGGCAAACCATAAGCTGGAACGAGGCAGCGGATAGAGTCTGCCTGCTGGCCGAAAATCTCCGCAAGATTGGTCTGCAAGATGGCGACCGTGTGATGCTGGTTTCCGAAAATCGCCCCGAATGGTGCATCGCTGATCTGGCGATCATGGCCGCGAGCTGCGTCACCGTGCCTGCCTATATTACCAATACGGAGCGTGATCACGTCCACATTCTCGACAATTCCGGTTCAAAAGCCGTGATTGTCTCGAATGCGAAACTGGCCAAACCGCTGCTTCCGGCGATGATGCGTACCGGCACCGCAGACCATTTGATCGCGATCGATGAATTGCCCGAATACCAGTCCGGCGACCTTACGCGCCGCAGCTGGCAATCCATGATTGTCGGCGATGCAGCGAAGGCACGCGCTGCTGTCGAAGCGCGCATGGCCACAATCGACCGCAACCAGACCGCGTGCATCATCTATACCAGCGGAACCGGCGGGGCGCCGCGCGGCGTTCTGCAGCACCATGGCGCAATCCTGTGCAATGCGGCAGGTGCGGCGGAAATCCTTGAAAGCGATTTTGGCCTCGATGCGGAAGAACGTTTCCTCAGCTTCCTGCCGCTTAGCCATGCTTACGAGCATACGGGCGGGCAATATCTGCCCATCGCCGTGGGTGCGCAGATTTATTATTCCGAAGGCCTCGAGAAACTCGCCAGCAATATCGAGGAAGTGCGCCCGACGATTATGGTCGTGGTCCCGCGCTTGTTTGAAGTGCTGCGCACTCGGATCATGAAGCAGATCGAGAAGCAGGGCAAAGCGGCCAATTACATGATGGACCGTGCGCTGACGATTGGAGAGCACAAGGCCAAGGGCCGTATGCGGCTGCGCGACCGGCCGATGAACTTCATTCTGGAAAAGGCGTTGCGCCCCAAAATCCGCCAGAAATTCGGTGGCCGGATCAAGGCAATGGTGTCAGGCGGAGCGCCGCTCAACCCCGATGTCGGCATTTTCTTCGAAGCGATGGGTCTGACCATGCTGCAAGGCTATGGCCAGACCGAAGCCGGCCCGGTCATCAGTTGCAACCGCCCGGCTGCGGGCATAGCGATGGATACCGTCGGTCCGCCTATGCGCGGCGTTGAGGTGAAGATTGCCGATGATGGCGAGATTCTGGTGCGCGGCGAACTGGTCATGCACGGCTATTGGCAGAACGAGGCCGAAACGCAGCGGACCATCCAGGATGGATGGCTGCATACGGGCGATATCGGCCACATCGACGATAAGGGCCGGATCAAGATTACCGACCGCAAGAAAGACATGATCGTAAACGACAAGGGCGACAATGTCGCGCCGCAAAAGATCGAGGGCATGCTGACTCTGCAGCCGGAGATCGCGCAGGCGATGGTCAGCGGTGACAAGCGCCCTTATGTCGTCGGCCTGATTGTGCCCGATGCCGAATGGGCAGTGGAATGGGCCCGCGCCAATGACGAGAAGTTCGATCTGAAAGCCTTGCAGGACTTGCCTGCATTCCGCAGCGCGGTGAGCGATGCAGTAGCCCGGGTGAACAAGGAATTGTCAGTGATCGAAAAGGTCCGGCAATTCGCCTTCGCAGACGAGGCTTTCACCATCGAAAACGAAGAAATGACGCCGAGCATGAAAATCCGCCG
>JAHDDJ010000141.1 GCA_020629385.1 Erythrobacter sp. | reverse complement strand
GACGGATCGAACGGACGATTGACGCCGTTCGAGAAAGCACCGGTGCCGAATGGCAGCTGGGTATCACCGCCAGCCTGGACCTGGTCGAGCATGTTGCGCCCGTAAACCGACAGCGCGAGGCCATCGACCGGAGTGTTCCATGTCACGTTGAAGTCGAGGTTCGACGAGTCCTGAATGAAACCGAAATTGTTGTCGGTATAGGCGAACTCGTCACGGAACTGGAAGTTCACGCGGCTGACAATGCTGCTCGCACCAAGATCCAGTTCGTGGATCGCGCCAACACCCCAGGTGATCGGGGGAACGCGTGGCAGGCTGAGAGCTTCGTCGGCGTCATTGATCACACCGTCGCCCGAAATGTCGAAGCGGACTTCGTCATAATCGGCATCAATCAGACCGATGTTGGCAGTGAACAGCAGGCTGTCTGACACACGCATACGTGCTTCGGCTTCCAGACCGAAGATCGACGCATCCGCTGTGTTCAGAATGAACTGCGAGACACCTGCGGTAGGCGAGCTCTGGTTCACTTCGCGCTGCATGTCGGTGATCTTCGTCAGATAGGCCGCTGCGTTCAGAGTGAATGAACCGTCAAAGGTCTGGTACTTGCCGCCCACTTCGAAATTGTCGACTTTCTCTTCATCGAAAGAGAAATTGCCGCCGGTTGCCGGGACAACCACATTTTCGAAAACCGCTGCGTTGGTGATGCGGAAGTTGTAACCGCCCGAGCGATAGCCGCGTGTCCAGTGACCGTAGAACTGGCCATCATCGAATTCATACTGAAGGCCCAGCTTCGGCGACCAGTTGCTCCAGCTATTGTCATCGACAAAGCCGTTATTCTCGGTCGGGATGAACGGGTTTGTGCCGCTGGTCGGGCATGTGCCGGCAACAACCGAACACATCGGGCGCGGACGCACATAAGTAACGCCTGCTTCCTTTTCTTCACGGCTCCAGCGGATACCGGCAATAACGCTCAGCGCGTCGGTCAGGTAGAATTGGCCGTTTGCGAAGGCACCAATCACTTCATGATCCTGCGCACCGCCGCCATAGAATGTCAGTGCAGACAGTGGCGGAAGGTCGCGGATTTCGGTGTAGGCGATCGACTGGTCGAAATAGAAACCGCCGACTGTGATGTCGAAGCCGTCACCCGATACAGCATAGCGCAATTCGTTCGAAATCTGCTCTTGCTCGGTTTCCGTGCCCGAGTGGAACAGGAATGCCGGCAGCGAGTCGATATCGCCGTCGGTCACAGCCGAATATTCGCGATAGCCGAAGACATTGGTCAGCGTACCCGGGCCGATATCCAGTTCGGCAGTCACACTACCGGTCCAGATTTCGTTCGAGTAGAAACCGTCATTGTCGATTGCGAAATCGAATGTTTCGCGGTCGAAAGTGCCGCGGTTCTGGCCCGATGGTCCGTCACCGTCGCTTTCGAAGTAATCGAGCTTACCGCGGATCATCAGATCGCCAAAGCGACCTTCCAATGCGCCGCGAATGATCTTGGTTTCTGCTTCACCATGGTTCTGTCCGTTGAACAGGTTGGTGAAATAGCCTTCATCATTGTTGTAATAGGCACCCAGCTTGAACAGCAGCGTATCTTCGACAATCGGGCCGGATACGACACCGCTGACGGTGTAATTGGCACCGCCGCGACCACCGTCGAGGAATGGTCCGTCAACTGCAGCGCGGAATTTACCCTCGAATTCGTCGGTCGGATTGCCGGTGTTGATCAGCACAGCACCGCCGGTCACGTTGCGGCCGAACAAGACGCCCTGCGGACCGCGCAGGATTTCAACGCTGTCGAGATCGAACAGGTCGAACACGACGCCGCCATTGAAGCCCAGATAAACGCCATCGACAAACACGCCGACAGTAGGGTCAATCGACGGGATCGAGCTGTTGATGCCCAAGCCGCGGATCGAGAAGTTGGCGGTACCGCGGCTGGTGCCGATCTGGTCCAGCGAGACGTTCGGTGCCGAGTATGTCAGACCCTGTACATCGCGCACTTTCAGCGCTTCGAGGCTGTCCGAATTGAACGCGGTAACCGCAAGCGGCACGTCCTGCACGTTTTCGGCATCTTTCGTTTTGGTACCGGTGACGACGATCACGTCGAAGCTGTCGAGCGCACCGCCTTCTTCGGTTGTTTCTTCCTCAGGATCAGCATCCTGAGCGTAGGCTGCCTGGGGGGCAAACGCCATCCCTGCACCCAGCAGGGCAAGCGCCTTCAATGAGGCATAAGATTTCATCGATTTCTCTCCAATTGGGGGATTTGGTGCGGTCCCTTTAGTGCCAAACGCAGTAAAGGCAATTGTGATCCGACTAAACGCTTTCCAGTTCCGCCTGGCGTTGATCGCTCGCCGCTTCGAGCAATGCTTGCTCGATAGTATTTTGCCGGTCCGGCTGGGTGATTTTATCGCCCAACAAGTCGGTCACATAGAACGTATCGGCGGCGCGTTCGCCATAGGCTGTGATGTGCGCAGAATGCACCATCAACTGGTGCTCGAACAGTGTCCGCGCCAGCCGGTTAAGCAGCGCAGGACGGTCTCGGGCGTTGACTTCCACCACAGTGAATTTGTTGGATGCAGCATTGTCGAAAATGACGCGTGGCTGCACGGTGAAGGCCTTGGACCGGCTTATCGGCAAAGGCCGTTGGGCAAGGCGCGGGGCGAGTTCGACCTTGTTGGCCAGCGCATCGGATATGGCCTGTTTGATCCGGGCAAGCTGCTGCTCTTCGCGGAAAGGCGCGCCATGCGGGTCCTGCACCAGAAAATTGTCGACCGCCCAGCCGCTGCGTGTGGTATGAATACGCGCATCGATAATGTTTGCCCCGGCAAGATGGATGCCCCCTGCAATGCGATAGAATAGCCCGGGATGGTCGGCGGCGATCACGCTTACCAGCGTTGCCCCGCGTGCTTCGTAATATTCGCAGTGGATCGACAGTTTCTCTTCCAGACCGCGCGCGACCGAATATTGCACCAGATTGCGCAGGATCACATCCTCCGGCTCGGCGATCCAGTAGGCATCGGGGAACACATCGTCATAGTCGGCTACCAGATGCGCCTTGTCGCCCAGATCGGTGGCGACCAGCTGCTTCTTCGCCGCCACGCGCTCTTCACGGCCATGGCGAACATGGCCCAGCCGCAGTCGTTCCTGCGCATTGTCATAGAGCTCGCCCAGAAGCTGGCCTTTCCAGCTGTTCCATGTGCCCGGACCGACGGCGCGGATATCAACCGCTGTCAGCATCATCAAGTGCCGCAGCCGCTCCAGACTTTGCACCTGGTTGACAAAATCCTCGATCGTTTTGGGGTCGGTCAGGTCGCGTTTGAAAGCGGTGGCGCTCATCAGCAGATGTTGCCGGACCAGCCATGCGACCAGCGCGGTTTCCTGATCGTTCAAGCCAAAGCGTGGACACAGTTTGCGCGCCACTTGCTCGCCGAGCACCGAATGATCTCCGCCGCGCCCTTTGGCTATATCGTGAAGCAACACCGCAACATAGGCGGCCCTGCGCGAATTGACGCGGTGGATCAGGCGGCTGGAGCGCGGGTGATCGTCTTTGAGCTCGCCTTTCTCGATCCGGTTGAGCAGACCGATGGCGCGGATCGTGTGCTCGTCCACCGTATAGTGGTGGTACATGTCGAACTGCATTTGCGCATTGACCTTGCCGAAATCGGGCACGAAGCGCCCGAAAACGCCCGCTTCATTCATCCAGCGCAATACTGTCTCGGGATCGTTTCGGCCTGACAGCAAGTCCAGAAACAGAGCGTTGGCGCGCGCATCCTTGCGCGTCTTGCCCTTGATAAGTGCAGAATCACGATCCGCCTGACGCATGGTGTCAGGGTGGATTTCCAACCCTTCGGCCTCGGCAATCTGGAATATCTCGATCAGCCGGACCGGGTCCTGCTGGAACCAGCTGTCCGTTGGGGCCGCAATCTTGCCGCCGAATACGCGGTACCCTTTGACCGTGCGCGCGCGCGCCTTGAATCCTGCGAAGAAGCCGCTGCGCTTGCGTTTGGCGGCAAATTTTTCATCCAAATGCGCGAGGAACACGCCTGTCAGGCTGCCCACACGCTTGGCCTGGATAAAATAGAACTGCATGAAGCGCTCGACCGCACTCTTGCCCGGACGGTCGACAAAATTCATGCGCTGGGCAACTTCACGTTGCAGGTCGAATGTCAGACGGTCTTCTGCGCGGCCGGTGATGATGTGCAAATGGCTCCGTACCGCGAGCATGAATCCTTCTGCGCGGCGGAATGACCGGTATTCCTGTTTGGTCAGCAGCCCGGTTTCGACCAGATCGGCTGCGCTGCGAACCTTGTGGATATATTTGCCGATCCAATAGAGTGTGTGCAGATCGCGCAGACCGCCTTTGCCATCCTTGACATTGGGTTCGACAACATAGCGGCTGTCACCCATGCGCTTGTGGCGAGCGCTGCGTTCTTCCAGCTTATCGCTGACATATTCGCGCTCTGTGCCTTGCACAACTTCCTTGTAGAAGCGGCGGCTGCAGAGATCGTAGAGGTCTTCGTCTCCCCATACGAACCGGCCTTCCAGCAAGGCGGTGCGGATGGTCAAATCCTCTTTTGCCATGCGTACCATTTCATCTGGTGTGCGGCTGGATTGCCCGACTTTAAGGCCCAGATCCCACAGGAAATACAACATCGCCTCGATCACCTGCTCGCACCATGGCGTCCGGCGCGAAGGAGTGATGAAGGCGATATCGACATCCGAATGCGGCGCCATTTCCGCCCGGCCATAGCCGCCAACCGCCAAGATCGCGATCCGTTCGCTGGTGGACCGGTTTCCGGGCGGGTAGACATGGGTCGTCACATGATCGTGTAGCAGGCGAATGATCTGGTCGATCAGAAATGCCTGCGCCGCGGTGCATTCGTGACCGGCAGCAGGTTTTGCGGCCAGACGTTCGGCAATTTCGGCTCGTCCAGCCTCAAGCGCATCGCGCAGCAGCGTGATGATGACAGGACGCGCCTTGTCGCCATGCTGGTCAACAAGCGCGGCAATCTCCCCGCCCAGCGCACGGCGATCAATTATGGCGCGCTGTTTGGGGATCTTGGTCTGGTTCAAACGGTTTGCTTTCTAATCGAGCAGATCGGCTGCGAACATCGTACGGACGGTACGCTTGTCGATCTTCTGGGTACCCAAACGAGGTAAAGCGTTGTCCGACAGCCAGATATGCTCGGGCAGTGGCACTTTGAACGGTGCCAGTTTGCTCAACATGAATTCGCGCAATTCATCGGTTGTCATCGAATGACCCGGCTTCATATAAAATACCGCAGCCGGAACTTCGCCCATACGTTCATCGGGCAAACCGAAGCAGGAACATTCGGCCACGCCTTCATGCGCGTAGATACCCGCTTCGACTTCGATGCAGGAAATATTCTCGCCGCCGCGAATAATAATGTCTTTCT
>JAHDDJ010000140.1 GCA_020629385.1 Erythrobacter sp. | reverse complement strand
GCGATAAAGGCGCTGTCATGGATTTTCGGCGTTTTACCGTGGATCGGAATGATCGTTACGCCCGGGCGGGTGGTCATTGGTTTTGCTCCCATTCTTTGCGGGTGATCGCATAGACGATGATCGTGTCATCGCCAAAATCGCTATTGGCAAAATCGAGATCGGCGCGGCGCTGCATGCCCAGCCGCTCCATCAGGCCCCAGCTTGCCGTATTGGGCTGGACGGTCAGCGCCAAAATATGCGGGGCGTCAAAGCGTTCAAAACCAAGCGCCAAAGTTGCTTGCGCTGCTTCGCGTGCATAGCCGTGACCCCACGCCTCCTCGCGCAATCGCCAGCCAGCTTCATGCTCTCCCATCGGGCCGCCTTCTTGGTTGGACAGTTTCAAGCCGCAAAATCCCAGCAATTCGCCGGACAGATGCCCACCATCCGGTTTGCGTTCGACAACCCAGAAGGTGAACCCGCTTTCGCGCTGATAGCCTTCCAGCCGGCCGCGCACCCATTGCTTCTTGTCTTCATCGAGGAGACCGCCCAGCCACCGCATCACCGCTGGTGTATTGGTGTGACGGAAAAATACCGGCCAGTCTTCTTCGCGCCAATCGCGCAGAATCAAGCGCTCGGTCTCGTGACGAAAATCGCTCACACTGCCTCCTGCCACCCTTGTCGGGTAATCGCATATTGGATTGTCGGATTGTCGCGATCGGAGAAGGCGGGATCGCGAAAGTCCAGATCCACCCGCCGCTCCATCGCGAGCTTTTCCATGATCCGCCAACTCCCGACATTGGCAGCCGAAGTAAGCGCGACCAATACCGGCGGATCAAAGGCGCGAAATGCATGGTCACGAATGGCCAGCGCCGCCTCGAACGCATAGCCACGCCGCCAGCGATCCTGACGGATCAGCCAGCCGATTTCCATATCCCCTGGATTGGGCGCCTGCGGATTATCGACGCGCTTGAGCCCGCAATGTCCGACCAGATCGCCAGTTTCCTTCTCGACCACCATCATGAAACCGAAACCTTCACGGGCGAAGGAGGCTTCCGCCTTGGCGAATTTGGCCTCGATCTCGTGCGGTTCTTTTACGCCGCCAAGATGGTCCATCACTTCGGGTGTGTTCAAGTGTCGCAGATGCAAATCCAGATCGCCATCCCGGGTCCGTCGCAACACCAGCCGCCCGGTTTCCAGAACCAGATCACCCATTCAGCAGTTTAGCCGCATGCGCTGCGTGATAGGTCAACACGCCAGAACAGCCCGCGCGTTTGAAGCTGGTCAGCGTTTCCAGAACCAGCGCGTCACGGTCACCTGCTCCGGCAGCAGCAGCGGCTTCGATCATCGCATATTCGCCGCTCACCTGATAGGCGAAGGTCGGCACTTCGAAGCGCTCTTTCACCCGGCGTACGATATCGAGATACGGCAGGCCCGGCTTGACCATCACGCTGTCTGCACCTTCGGAAAGGTCGAGAGCGACTTCGCGCAAGGCTTCTTCGCTATTGGCCGGGTCCATCTGGTAACTTTTCTTGTCGCCTTTCAGGACACCGCTGGAACCGACCGCATCGCGGAACGGGCCGTAAAAGGCGGAGGCATATTTTGCGGCATAGGCCATGATCTGGATATTGGGGTGCCCTTCTGCTTCCAGCGCCGTTCGGATCGCGCCGATCCTGCCGTCCATCATGTCGGACGGGGCGATAATATCCGCACCGGCCGCCGCCTGATTAAGCGATTGGCCGACCAGCACCTCAACGGTAGCATCATTGGTCACGTAGCCCTTAGCGTCGAGCAATCCGTCCTGCCCGTGCGCAGTATAGGGATCGAGCGCCACATCGGTGAGGATACCGATCTCTTCACCGCACGCATCGCGGATGGACCGAATGGCGCGGCACATCAGATTGTCCGGATTGAGCGCCTCCTTGCCGTCATCGCTGCGGCGATCGGCCTGCGTGTTGGGAAACAAGGCGATACAGGGAATGCCAAGCGCAACGGCCTCTTTGGTCCGCGCCACAATCCCGTCAACCGACCAGCGCGACACGCCCGGTAACGAGGATATCGGTTCCTCAACCCCCTCACCCTCGGTCACAAAAAGCGGCCAGATGAAATCTGCCGGTGTCAGCAGGATTTCACGATGCAGCGCACGGCTCCATCCGGTGGCACGAGTGCGGCGCAGGCGGGTATCGGGAAAAAGACCGGTCATGCAATAGCATGTGCCGCAAATTATCGAGGTGTTCAATCGAAAGCGCGGTGCGCGCTTGTCAGCAGGCCGATCAGCCGACTTTCTTGGGTTGTTCCAGCTTGTCGATTTCGCGGGCAGGCTCGTCCTCAAGCGGGGAATCGCCTTCCAGATCGGCCAGCGCGGCGCCTGCCTCTACCGTTTTCAGCCTCGCCAGAGCAGCGCGGAACTCGCGCAACTCTGCTCCGGACAATTCTGCGCGGGTGACGAAATTCACCGATGCCGGGTTCACCGAACGTCCGTTGCGGTACATCTCGTAATGCAGGTGCGGGCCTGTGGAGAGGCCGGTCGATCCGACATAGCCAATCACCTGCCCACGCCTGACAGATTGACCATTTCGCACAGCGATCCGGCTCATATGGCAATAGCGCGTTGCGAGATTACCGGCGTGGTTCAGTCGCACGGCATTGCCACATCCGCCCATCCGCCCCGCGCCGACAACGCGTCCGTCCGTGACAGCCACAATTGGCGTGCCGCGACCGGCACGGAAGTCGAGCCCGGCATGCATCCGGCGATAACCCAGAATCGGATGGCGACGCATGCCATAGCGCGAGCTAATTGGACCGGGCACAGGCGCGAGCAATCCGCTGCGCTGTTCGCCGACACCCGATGCTTCGTAAAAGCGTCCTTCGCTGCCCCAACGCATCAGCTGGGTCTTCGGTTTGCCGCCGCGATCAATGCCCGCATAGAGTAGCTTGCCTGCTTGCCGCTCACCGGTTTCGGCGCGGCGATGCGCGATGATGATGTCGAATGTATCTGTGGCGGATACTGCACGGTCGAGATTGACGTGGTCGCCCAAGGTCGAAAGATATTGCTGGACTGCACTGGCCGGTGCGCCTGCTGCGCGTGCAGAGCGGTAAAGGCTGTTGCCGACAGTCCCGCGAATACGCAGCGGGGTATCGTCGACAGTGATTGGAATGCGCCTCAACGCAAGATTGCCGTCCGTGCGCTCAACCTTAAGCGCCAAATCGAAGCGAGCGCGGAAATTCAGCGCATCGAGCGGTCTGGCATAGCCCGGTGCCGGGCGGCGGCCGAGCGTAATATCGACCTGCGTTCCTGGCTCGATATCGCCGAGATCGATAGCCCGCGAAACAAGATCGGTGACACGGTCAGCATCGCCTGAGCCCACACCGGCACGCTGGAGCATGCGTCCGAAACTGTCGCCACGCGACAAAGTGGCAAGCAAATCTAGCTGCGGACGTTCCGGCGCGCTCTCAAGTTCGACCACTGAAGGCGTGGCACCCATCCGGCGCCCTGTATCTGCTCCGAGCGCAAGCGGCATAATCATCTGGCTACGGAATTCATCGCGGGCGCTATCATCGACCTGCATCGCCGGGGCGGCTTCCAGCGGAGAAAAGTCCGGCCACAAAGCCAACGCCAAGGCCGAAAGGCCGATCATTGTCCCGACCCCTCTGAACCAGCGGCGGCTCCCGATGGATTCGGCCAAATCTGGAGCGAGATCGAGCTTTCCCAGCTTTTCAGACGCAGAAAAGCGCCATTCCTCGAAACGTTCTGCCATCCCGCTGGCGCGCTGGATCACTTTGGAGCGATCATCATCGATAATTTGCGAGTGGCTCAATGCGACTGTGCGCCAGTCAGCATCGCCGGTATCAGGCATGCTGTCCGGCGTCTTGCCGTCATCTTTGGCTTGGGGTTTGTACAACCCGCCCTCCTCGCAAAGGTCGTGTGGGATATGGCGACCCGACCTTGAACTCACAATGTGTCTGCCATTGCGTATTTCTCTGCAGAATTAAAGTTAACAGCGATTTAAGCTGCGGCGACAGGACTCGTTCATAAGACGGATTGTTGATGCCCTGCGATCAACGGTTGTAGACGGCCGCTGGCGGTGCCACATTTGCCTGAGTGAACACCGCTTTTTCCGATCAATCCGTAGTCAAAGCGGTGCTGGGCCCGACCAACACGGGCAAAACCCACCTCGCTATCGAACGGATGTGCGCGCATTCCAGCGGCGCGATGGGCTTTCCGCTGCGCTTGCTGGCGCGCGAGGTCTATGACCGGGTGGTAGCAATCAAGGGCGAGGCGCAAGTTGCGCTGATAACCGGCGAGGAACGTATCGAGCCGCCAGATGCGCGCTATTTCTGCTGCACAGCCGAAGCCATGCCCAAGGATAGCGGTGGCCCCAATGGCAAGCTGGCTTTTGTGGCACTGGACGAGGCGCAATTGGCTGCCAATCGCGAGCGGGGTCATATCTTCACCGACCACTTGCTCCACACGCGAGGTCGCGAGGAAACGCTGATCCTGGGTGCGGCCACGCTCGAACCACTGGTCAAGTCGCTGCTACCCCGCGCAGAAATCGTCGAGAGGCCCCGCTTTTCGACGCTAACCCATATTGGTCCGCGCAAATTGTCCCGTCTGCCGCCGCGCAGTGCGATTGTCGCCTTCTCTGCCGAGCAGGTTTATGCCGTCGCGGAGATGCTGCGCCGTTTTCGCGGAGGATCTGCCGTCGTGATGGGTGCGCTCAGCCCGGAGACGCGCAACAAGCAGGTCGAGCTGTTCCAGTCGGGCGAGGTGGATTACATCGTCGCCACCGATGCCATCGGCATGGGCCTTAACCTCGATATCAACCATGTTGCCTTTGCCACGCTGAGAAAGTTCGACGGTGTTCGCCAGCGTCGCCTGCTTCCCGCCGAAATGGCGCAAATCGCCGGACGGGCCGGACGGCACCAGCGCGACGGTACATTCGGAACACTGTCCGGAGCGGGGGGCAAGATGGCCGAACCCGCAGAATTTTCCGAAGAAGAAATCTACGCCATCGAGGAGCACCGCTTTGCTCCGCTGACAAAACTGTTTTGGCGCGATTCCCAGCCGCGGTTCAACTCTGTTTCGACGCTGATTGCCGATCTGGAACGCATCCCGGGCGAGGATGAGTTGCGGGTGATGCCCGAAACGATCGATCTGGCTGTTCTCAAGCGTCTTGCGGAGGAAAATTTCGCGGCAGACGTCAAGGGGCCGGCACAAGTCCGCAGATTCTGGGATGTTTGTTCGCTTCCCGACTTCCGCCAGCAAGGTGCGGAAACGCATTCGCGCTTCGTCGCACGCCTGTGGCAGGACTTGAGGCATGACTATATCGGAGCGGATTTTGCCGCGGCACGCATCGCCGAACTCGACAATATGCAAGGCGATATCCACACGCTGCAGGGCCGGATCGCCGCCATTCGCAGCTGGGCCTATATTTGCCAGCGGCCCGATTGGGTTCTAGCGCGGGATGAAATGGCCAGCCG